>JBDHXS010000179.1:0-10661 GCA_039810845.1 Runella sp.
TAAAAATACAAACAAGTTAGTATTGAAATCGGCCTTGGTGATGCCGCATCTTTGTATCATCAAAACAGACCAAGAAAACAAACAAAATTTACTTTAACCATTAAAACAAAACAGATCCATGAAAAAGCAACTGAAAAAACTCGCCTTCTCTACTGAGAAAATCGTTTCACTTTCAAAAACACAATTACAAGATGCTCAAGGCGGTCGTCCCAGCAACAGCGGACAATCTTATAACTGTTTGGCTATTACAGGATATAAATCCTGCATTTGTTAAGCTGTTTTTTGGGGTTTCTACTAAACGGGCTGGGAGCAATGCTTCCGCCCGTTTTTTTTGTAAAAAGCGTACTCTATGGTGATGGTGCTATGTATCAATAGTCCATTCGTTTTTATGGTTGGCTTTGCGGCTTTAAATCCGAAAAATACCATTTTTGATGGCAAATAAGGCCAATCCTACCCTGCTTCGCAAGCCCAGCTTCTCAAAAAGTGCATCACGGTAGCCATCTACGGTGCGGGGCGAAAGACACATTTGGTCGGCAATTTCCTTGTAAGTAAGCTCGGTGCAGGCCAGTTTTAAAAACTCCTCTTCACGCCCCTGTAATACAAAAACAGGACTTGAGAAGCGTGCAGGAACGGGCTTTACAGCACGCAACAAAGAGTTATGAATAAGTTCGTTGTGATAGTATCCGTCGGTCACGAGGGCTACCAAAGCCGCCTGCAAATCGTCGGTTTCGGCATCTTTGAGCAGGTAGCCCACCGCCCCCAAGCCGAGCATTTTAATAACCGATTCATCGTCATTATTAACAGTCAGGGCCAGCATTTTGGTGCTCGGATAATGCGCTCTTAGGTAGGCTGCCGTGGCAAAACCGTCCATGATGGGCATGTTGATGTCTATAAGTGCGATGTTGGGCGGGGGGACTGTCTGTTGCAACACCTCCACTAATTCTTGCCCATTGGCTACATCTATGATTACTTTAAAGTCGGCAAACCGATTGATAAGTTCTTTGAGGGCATTTCGGATAAGTGCGTGGTCGTCAATGAGGGCAATGGTGGTCATAGTGGAGGGTTGATAAGAATAACAAGGCTTGATAACGAACCGCCGTTGTTGCCCCGTTGAATCCTAAAACTACCCTGTAGTAAGCTTGCCCGATAAGTCATATTGGCCAAACCACCCCCACTCTCAAATCCCCTGTTTTTTAGTTTTTCATCGAAGTCAAACCCAACGCCATCGTCTTCAACTTCAATCTTAAAGAAAGAATCGTCTTCTTCCAACAAAACCCGGATATTTTTTGCTTGGGCGTGTTTAAGGATGTTTTGAATAAGCTCCTGAAAAATCCGAAAAACAACGATTTCCTGCTTGGCGTTGAGTCGGTAAATCTCCCCCTGCTCGCGCCACTCTATGCGGAGGTCGGTGGCTTTTTCGATTCGTTTGAGTTCAAACTCAATGGTCTTTGCCAATCCCTCGTGCAGAATATTGTCGGTGTTGAGGGTTTTGGAGAGGGTGCGCAGGTCACCGATGGCCTCCGTTAGGTATTCTTTCGACTGCGTAATGGTTTGATGTTCAGGCAGGTCGCAGGGCAGCTTGTTGAGTTGAATCTTCACCAACGTGAGCATCTGCACCACGTTGTCGTGCAGTTCGCGCGAGATGTGCCGCATGGTTTCTTCTTTTATCTCGTTCTCTACATTCAGTATCTCCTGTTCAAATTTTGCCTGCAAGGCGGCTTTTTCCTGGCGGTTTTGCTGTTGGCGGCGTTGGTGTACAAAGAAAAATGACACAATAAACACCACCAACAGCAGCATCAGAAACGTACCCGCCAGTACGATGATTATGACCTCGCTAATCTCCGCTGACATACAAAACCGTAGGTGATGAGTGAGTAATAAAAGATATTAATTATGTGATTGATAGAATAAAGTTTACGAGCCAATTCAAGGTCTTTTTGTGAGATATAATTGACAAAACCCGACAGGAAAAAGAAGCCTGCATTAAAGAATAAAATACCTGTTATTATCCAGAAATTGGGATTTGAATTAATTTCCTCTTCCGATTTTAAAAGCTGCTTGAAATAAAATACTGAATAGCACACCAATAATCCTTTAAATAGTAGGCCAAATTGAAAATTAGCTTTTCCTGTAGCTCCAACGAAAATAAAATAAATACTAACTGATAGCAGACATGGTATTAAAAACAAAATAATATTACTAATGGTCTTGTCATGGATTATTTTTGAAAAAAAAATACTCAAAATACAGTAAACAATCGGTCTATAATAACTATATATCAATCCATTTATTTTTGAATCCGGATGAATGTATAAGTAATAATATCCCAATGATTCAGTAATTAATGTCACTAAAACATAAATAAAAATCATTTTAAGAGGCTTCTGCAAAAAAGTTATATACGCCAACCCCGTCAAAAAACATATTAACAGGATTGACATATATATATAGTTGATAAAATTCATGTTTTTAAATTATTGTGCTGGTGGGCAGCACGCTTGACCTTCGTCGAAATTTTCTTCAACAACGGGAGGAAAATATTTTAACAAAATATTCAAGTATTTCTTTTCAAGGGCTTTATCAATATTGGGTAAATATTTACGAATTAAATCCTTAAAGCCTGTTTTGGTATCAAACGACTTATGATTAGAAAATGCTACACTCAGTAATTTATTATAGTATATTAAATGTAAATATACGGGGCTATCGTCGTTAAGAAAAAATAGGTCTAACCAATCGTCAAGATAAACTTTTGGCTTATTGAAAGACGACTCGCTTGAAGGATTGACTAAATGACAAACCCCATTATTCTTGGCAAAATCCTTAGGATGGGTAAAATGCTTTAAGCTATCATTAAAGTGTTTTTCTTTATCTGAATGTTTATTATTCATTAAAGAACTTCCGTTTTTATCGCCAAGCCAAACATCGGGTACTAACATTAAAGGGCTATACTTACCGTCAATACATTCTCTTTGATATCTAACTGCAAATCTTAAAGGGGTGTTTTTCTTTCTTGCTTCAGCTATTAAATTCTTAAATACACGTTTCTCCCATACCACAGAATCAAGGTCATCGCCGTTAAATTCATCCTTATTCTTCTTCTTGAAGCCATCTTTATATTTTTTTCTCCCTTCTTGTACAAATTCTCCATTAACATGCACTAACCATTTTATTGGGTGACTTCTAAAGGATAAAGTCTTAATAATCAACGAGTTGTATGGAAATAATTGAAAGATGCTCATGGGGTTTTGGGGAAGTTTTTCGAGTTTTTTTATAAACTCTTCTAAAGGATTTTTTTTTGAACTATTCCCAAAATCTGACTTCAAGAATTCTTCGATTAATGGTACAAATGAGATAGCTATCATAACAGTAAAGGATTTAAAAGTTTCTGCAAAGCTATGGGTTGGCTTTAGCAAAAAAAACCGTGAAAACACCCTTTTTTTTACCAAAATGTTTGCATTGGTTTGTCGGGTGTTTTCAAAACTCAACAAACCAACCTAAATCTGCTTATGAAAACTTCTATTATCACTCTTTTGGTGGCTTTTAGCGCAATCAGCGTCGTATTTGCCCAAAAAGATACGCTTTCGTTCAACTCGCTCAAAGCACCTTCGTCACCCGTGGCAGTGCTATTGGGCTTCTCACCTAACGATATCAAGTCTATATCCGACAAAACCCAAGCCGAGGCCGAAATCAGCAACTTGGTCAATCAGACCAAAAACTTTACGATACTGCCCAAGAGTTTTGGGTTTAGCGTATCACCATTCAAGGTAGGTGGCAGCAAGAGCGATTACCTCAAAAACCTGTCGTTTTCGATAGGCTACAATGATAGCTCTGACGTAAATCTCGCCAAAGCCCTGCCCAAGTCTGCGCAGTTGGCAGTGGGGTTTAGTTGGAGTTTGATAGGCAAACGCATAAAAAGAAAAAGCGAAGACCCAAAAACTGACAAAACGCAGAAACGCAATGGAGAGTCGTATCCTGTATATCAACTCAATGCAGTCAAAGAAGACCCCTATTTAAAAAATGATGACTTGATTATTAAATTATTGGAATCAAAAATGGATAAATCGCCCGAATCAAAAATAGATACTCTCAAAAAACTAAGCGCTAAGAATTTTGGTGAGACCCCGTTTATGTTTCAAGTATTAGTGACACAAGCCCTGAAAGAAGCCGATGAAGTTACGGACAAACGAGCTTTTATCCGTCAAAAAAATGCTTTTCAGTTTTTCAAAGCTTGGTCTTTTGATGTATCAGGCGGGTTGGTGTTCAACCAAATTACCCGCCAAACCGACCAAGGCGGGGCGTGGTTTACGGCCTCGTGGTCGCCATGGGAAGATAAAATAGACGATAAAAAAGGCAAAGACGATAAAAACAAAGAGCAACAACACAGCTTTTTAACCATGGCCCGCTTGCTCCGCAACGGGGATAAGGCCATTGAGAAAACCAAAGACAAATCCACCCATTATTTTGACTATGGGACCAAATACACCTACCACCTCCAAGACCGTAGCCGTTTTTTTGTGGAGGCCGAGGTACTGTTTCGAGCCATTGATGCCGAGTTTGCGTCTGACAAACTCAAATACAAAATGGACATCAACCTGGGCTATCAAATCAGCCGCAACTTTGTGCTGACGGCGGCTTTTGGCAAAGATTTTGGCACGAAAACACTGCCTGTCAGCAAATCGGGCAATCTCTTCGCGCTCCTCAACCTCATAGGCGGGCTGGGTGAGCGAAAGTAAAAATTCATTTTTTTATACCACGAAAAGAGGCAGCCGCGAGGTTGCCTCTTTTCGTTTCCTACCCACCAGTGTTTTCACCTGTTACCTGAGGGGTGAAAACACCCCTCCAAAAAAGGTGTTTTCGCTCTTTTGCGGCGCGGCCTCAGTGCAGACCTTTGTGCTGTTCAAAAACACAACGGTGAACTATCCCGAAAAAGCACCTGAATACTGAGAGTAGGGGAAAAATCAAATAGTTATTCAAATCATGAAAAAAGCACAAATGCTAATCTTAGCTGTGATAGTAGTTTCTATGGCACTTTTTAGTTTTAGACCTTCTACTACTGCTACAAGATATGGAGGTTCGGGCTCAGCTAAAATAAGTATCTATAATAAAGTTTACTCTTCCGCAGCGGCTGGTTATGTAAGGGGAGATAAAGCCAGTTCTGCGACCATTAATGTAACTGTAAGCTGTACTAATTATGACAAAGCAGCCGCCATGGATGCTATTGAAAAGGACATAAAATATCAAGCTGGGTTAAAAATAAAGCCCTTGCAAGAATGGGACTATGATAGCTCTATTGATTATAGAATAACTTCTTGCGACTAAAATCTCAAATGAAAATACACCGGTACGTGGCTTGTTAAATCTCCAGAAATCAAGTATTTACAACATTTGATGATGTATTTCTAACCTCATTAAATCATGCAAAAACTCCTCCTATTACCGCTACTAATACTATGCTATGGCATTTACGGGCAAGGCTTTGCGGCGAAAGAAAGTAGCATCTTTCTGCCTCAAAAAAAGAAAGTGATTTTGTACGAAAACCAAAATAGCCAAAAACTTATTTTGTTTCGCACCGATCTCCAAGTTAATACCGATGGTGTTCCGACTTCTTACCACCCCTTTGATCTACGTGGCACTACCAAGGCCATGAATACTATTCTCAACGCAGTGGCTATTTACCGACTGAGCGATAAAGTAAAAATCAGTATTCCACCTGCCAAGTATTCAAAGAAAGAAAGGGATAAAATGACTGCCGAGGCTTACCATGTGTTTGAGCAATGGCGAGACGGTGGATATAGCAGCAAGTATCCTGATGGCTACGAAATCAGGTGGCAAAATGTGCTTATTGCCAAAGACGGCAAGCCTTGTATTTTCCAAAAGGGAGAATATGCAGGTTATTTCGCCTCGGCCACTTCGCTCAAAAACAACTTAAATAACAAAGGGGAATGCGAATGCGACGACCAAGTAAATCCGCTTAAAGTTCCTACACTGGTATTGGTGGGAGGAAAAAGCAATGTCTTGAAAGATTTTGGGGCTGAGGTGGGCGATTTGCTCGTTGCCTATAATACTGACAGCAAAAAATTGGTGTATGCCATCATTGGTGATAAAGGTCCCGAACACAACCTCGGCGAAGGCTCAGTAATTCTGAATATGAAACTCTTAGCAAAAACCCAATACCCACGTGTCAGAGCTGATACATACGGGCTTGCTATCACCAACAACCCCATGATTTGTATTATCCCTGCCTCACGGGGCTACAAACTGCAAAAACCCTACTCTCAGGAAAATATTCAGAGCCGAATAGCTGCGTGGTTTGCGACACAAGGCATCACCGAAGAAAAAGAAATTATCCAATTTTTAGAACAAAACAAAGGGCGGTTTTAAGGAAATTGCTCTTGTTTTCAAACGATTAAAATAATGAAGAAACTCATCATCATTTGCCTGTTGGCACTCACTTATACAAATACCTACTCACAATATGATGAAACATATTCCAACGATTGGGGTAGTTGGGAAAATTGTAATGATTTTAAGGGTATAAATTTTAGAATTAAAAGTAATTATGTTAAAGGAGAAAAATTTAAATTCGTAGATATACAATTTAAAAATGATTACCAAAATGGAGTATATTTTTATTTTTTTGCAAAAGATTTATTAGGGACAAAAAACAATATAAATAATCAACTGGATTGGCAAATAATGATGCTCAATAAAGGAGAAACTCAAGAAACTAAAAGTGTTCGTTTGAATTTTGATGATGAAACTTTAGATATATATATTGGAGGGGTTTTGTTTAGTAAAACAAATAAAGCTGAATGGCCAAATTTGAAAAGCAAATTTAGTCACACATATCCTGAAATAAATAATGATTTTGGAGAGAAAACCCTTTGCCTTTATTGTACATTATTTGAAGATAATAAACTATACTGTCCACAAGGTAAGGCTGCAGACATTTCTAATTCTTGGTCGGCAAATGGGACAGCAGCACTTGGTCAAAAAATTACAAGAGCAGAAGCAGATGCAAAAAAAACTGAAATGAACAAATTTGTTAAATCACCTACCGGAATGGCTATTGTGGTTGGTGCAAGTGCTGTTGTAATTACAAAAGCGTTAAGTGATGTAGGTAAACTTCACAAAGAGTATAAAAAAGAAGAGGAACAATATATAAAAGACAATATTGAATCTTTTAAAAAGGACAAAAATGAAAGTGATGAGTCGGCATTTACCAGAGAGATAAGAGATAATAAAAGAAAAAAGATGGGCGGGATTTTTGTGAAAATTATAGGTGGTGCAATAGGGGCCGGTTTAGGGTTACTTTTGCTCTCTAATAGTAAGTAAAGTAAATCTACATAATACTTCAATCCTGCGGGCTGTGTTCGCACAGCCCTTTGCCAAAGAGTTCTGTGAGATACAAGCCACAGGTCGAGACAATATAATCCGTTCCATTGCATACCAACTAACAAAAAATAACAATGAAAAAAACAAGCCTCATTACTCTTTTTACCGTTTTGATTTCATTTTCGGTAAACGCTCAAAAAAGACCCGTTCAAGTTGAAGTTTCGGGAAGAAAATTGTCAGAAGCCCGTACTTTGATGGACAATACCGACATTGTACGGATAAACAAAGACTGGTCTTTAGTAGCAGAATTTAGGTCCGGTACAGGCGAAAAAGTGGAGTTTTTTCCTGTGGAAGTGGTTGATCCAAAAACAGGTATCAAGATGATTGCCCTTCAAATAGATTTGAAAATAAAAACCCACAGCGGAATGTCAGCGATAGGTGCATTGAGTGGAATGGCAGCAGGGGGATTGAGTGGATTGCAATCGGCTGCTCCTGCTATGGTGGCGGCTATGGCCAATAACGGGGTAGCATCAGCTTGGGTTGATTACGGCGAAATAGATAGACTCATTGAGTTTATCGAAAAACAAGTCGTTCCTAACTTGGACAAAAAGTACAGGAAAAAATCATCGGAATTTATTTTTCATTCTCAGGAACTAACGATGCGCTACTTGATAGATGAAGATAATAAACGGATTTCAATCATTTTGAATAACGGAGAGGGAAATACGCAGATGTATTTTTACACCGAAAGCAGGGCTGAAAAAATTGACGATTTACTGCCTATTTTGAAAAAAATAAAATCAAAAGAACTCAATTTTGAGTAACCCTAAAAATCAGGAAATGAAAGGTGTTTTTCTGCTATTTTTATCGTTTTATATGTTCATGAATGAGGGATTTTCACAAGAAATTGTGCACCCATTTCATGTAGGAAAAGGAGGTTGTATTGCCAAAGTTGAGGAGTTTCTCAAAAAAGGTATGAATGCCAATACTTGTGCCGAAATAAAAAATTGGGTAGATGGGTTGGAGGCTATGACAAATGGTGAGTGTCAAAGGGTATTTACGTTTGCCAAACTCTCTGATTCCGGCAATAGAACCGCATTTGATGTGATATCGAAACAAATAGTAGAAAAAATAAACAAATTAAATTGTGATGATAATGGCAATAGCCGAAATAGTAACCGCGGTAATGCCAATGCAACTTCATCTCAGTCATCTTATCAAAGTTCAAACCAAACATCTGATTTTTATAGACTTAGTGAGGCTATGGATATGTTGAATCGGCGAGAGGCAGACAGACAAAAAATGATAGCAGACGATAAGGGGCCCAATAAATATTCATTTTCAGGAAACATAGACCAAAATAAAATCCGTAGTGATGTGCTGATAATGAACAATGACACAGAAGTAAAAGCGTTGATTGTCAAGATAACAGAGGAACAAATTACCTACAAAAAAGCCGTTCTTCCTGATGGGCCCACGTTTGTTGTGAAAATAAGCAGTATTAAAAAAATCGTTTTTCAGAATGGTACTGAATTGATTTTAAATAAGTGAATTTTTTACCGTACCTGAATCCCTTGCACTGTGCCCGTACAACCCTTTGCCAAATAGCCCTGTGAAACGCAGGCCGTGGAGTCAATAGTCTGTATGCACAAAAGTCATTGCGTAATCATTGAGCTCATCTATAATGCTTTCTACACGATAGCAGCCCCGCCCCCTTGATAGGGGCGTGGGGCTGCTAGTGCGCAGACATTCCTACTGGTATGCTCCGTAAAATATTCCAACCCTTCTTCGCTACGGTAGATTTTTTCAAAATACAAACAAGTCAGTATTGAAATCGGCCTCAGCGAGGCTGCATCTTTGTATCATCAAAACGAAATAATTTTTAAACAATCAAAACAATAATCGCCATGAAAAAGCAAATCAAAAAACTCGCCTTTTCGACTGAGAAAATCGTTTCACTTTCAAAAACACAATTGCAAGATGCTCAAGGCGGTCGCCCCAGCAACAGCGGACAATCTTATAACTGTTTGGCTATTACAGGATATAAATCCTGCATTTGTTAAATTCAGTCAAAGTTATTCTATTCAGTATTAACCGTTAAAACAATCAATCAGTCATGAAAAAGCAAACAAAAAAACTCTCGTTTACTACCGACAAAGTGGTTTCGCTGACCAAAGCGCAGTTGCAGGATGCCCAAGGTGGAAGCAGCAGCTATCGCCCTACGCGCGGACCGATTATTATGGCTTAAGATAAAAAGCCTTGACTTTATCTCATAGGCGGCTGAAATCAATGTTTCAGCCGCCTGTTTTTTGTTTTACCATCAGCATTTTGATGGTTGAACTACTGAGGTTATAACTTGGTAGGAGGGCTATTCCCAGAGGTCGTTTTTTCAAAAATACAAACAAGTTAGTATTGAAATCGGCCTTGGTGATGCTGCATCTTTGTATCATCAAAACAGACCAAGAAAACAAACAAAATTTACTTTAACCATTAAAACAAAACAGAGCCATGAAAAAGCAAATCAAAAAACTCGCCTTCTCTACTGAGAAAATCGTTTCATTAAACAAAACTAATATGCAAGCCGTAAACGGCGGAACTTGGGCACCGAGCAACAGCGGACAATCTTACAACTGTTTGGCCATTACGGGACACCGTTCTTGCATTTGCTAAACTAATAGTAATAGCATCTTTTTTGTATCAAACGGGCGGAGGCAGTGCTTCCGCCCGTTTGGCGTTTGTAATAAGCTGATTTATTGAATAAAACAAAGGTTTATTTGTAGAATAGTGGCTTAATGTGTTACCTTTTGGGTATTAAAAGAGCCAATAAGCACTTTTGTATGAAAACCCTTTTCCCCATCTTCCTTCTCATCCTCATAGGCACCGCTGGCTTTGGACAAAATATACAGCAACTTTCAGTAGCCGACAGCCTCAAAGCCGAACTTGCCAAAGCCACCCACGATACGGCACGCGCATTGATTTATGCAAAGCTTGTAGAGGTAGGCACAGATATAAAATTGTCAAGCGATGAAAAACTAGTTTTGGGGCAAAAAGGGTATGAATTATCCAGAAAAATTCGTTTCCAAAAAGGCATTATTTTGTGTGGCAATGCCTTAGCGTTTATGCTCATTGAAAAAGACTATTTCAAATCCTTGACGATTCTTTTTGACGTAAAACAAATCTGTGAATTTAAGAAAGATACAACTAATCTTGCCCTTGCATTGGGGTATATTGCTTACGCTTACAACAAGTTTGACCCACCCAAAGCCCTCGAATACTACCGAATGTGCTTGCCTTTAGTACAAAAAGCCCGTATTCCAGAGCGT
>JBDHXS010000180.1:0-10642 GCA_039810845.1 Runella sp.
CTTAGGCCAAAGATTCCGAACATGAACGTTGGAAGCTCGCAATTATGAAATTTTATCATTGGAATTACGGATCATTTCGACGGATTGAAAAAACCACCAAGGCACTTGTACCCGATCTTTTGAAACCACTTTTAAGGTAGTTTCACCGTGATGAACATGTGTTATATCACCAATTCAAAACTCACCTTTTCTTTCTCTTCTCCGTTGATAATCAAGGACATTTGCTGTGTACCAGCGTAGAATCTCCGAGTCGTGATAGGGACAAAACGTTGTTTTCGGAGAATGTTTGCCTGCTCCTCAGGGGCGTATTCTCTTTCGCTTATCTTGAACACCTTTTTCGACCAGTTGCCATTTTGGCGTTTGTAATAAACGGCATATTCCAGCCTTACTTTTTGGGAGTCGGCATTGTCGTTGCGAATAGAAAAAGAAAATTCCAAACTTTCCCCGATGTTTAAGGTCGGAGTCAGAAGGGAAAAATCGGACAGATGAATGTGCTCGCTGACTAAGTTGTAAAGTGTCAATACTTCGGGATGAGCCTGTTTTAATAAGGTACGGCAACCGTGTTTGATGACGGCATCCGTTTCTTTCGTGTGTCCCTTCCACGCATTGGCCAGTTGTACAACCAAGTAAGGATGATCTTTGGAAATATCGTTCAAGTTGTTGGCAACGCTTCGTCGTACAGATTCGGAAGGGTCGTTCTTCAGCGTTTCCAAAATAACCAAAATCGGTTTTGGGTCTTTTTTCAGTGCTGGAATCGCCATCGCCCAAGGTAAGTGCGGACGGCTGCCCTCACTCGCCAGTCGTCTCACTTTATGGTTTTTGTGTAATGACCAAACCTGCATTTGCTCTATCATTCGAGCTCCATATTTCAGAAGAAACGGCCGAACTGCAAACTCACAGGTAATAAACTGCGTTACCAATTCGAGGGCTTTCATGGAAGTAGCAAAATCATCCAATCCATACACTTCGATATAATCGGGAAGAAATATATAGGCCAAATTCTCCTCACCTTCGTTTTGCTGTCGAAGTTGGGTAATCATTTTTTCAATCAGAGAAACAGCTTCTATAAAATCACTAGGAAGAAAACGGTGCAACACCTGCGTTGTATGCCTCATGCGTTCTTTCAACTCCATTTGAGCGAAATCTTCTATAAACATCTGACTTACAAAGCATTGCCTATCAAAAGAAGGTATAATTTGGGACAGAATTTCAGAAAATCCATGATAGAAAGTAGGCGAGTAAATATCTTTTAAAGCACTCATGGCGATTGGTTAATAGTAAAAAAATCCGTTTCACCACAAAGAAAACCTATCCCGCTGACAACCTTATGGCAGTAGTTGGAAGAAAATTGTATCAAATAAATTGTTTTCTTTATTAAGCAAAAAATACCACCACTCTCTAACTCAAAAACAACCCCTGTTGTGCTGCTAATTTGATGAGAGCGGCAGTGTTGGTCACTTCAAACTTCATCAGTAAGTTTTCGCGATGAGTTTTTACAGTAGCTGGGCTCACAAAAAGTTTTTCTGCAATTTCGATGTTGGTCATCCCCTCCGCAATAAGTCCCAACACTTCCTTTTCTCGACGGGTTAAAAACGGCACTTGTACCTCCTTAAGGGTCGTTTCTTGCACATTGACGTTCATGTAATAACCTCCTAAGTGCACTTGACGAATGGCTTTGACCAGTTCGTCTTTGGGTGAGCTTTTAATCAAATAGCCCATGGCTCCATTTTGCATCATTCGACTTACGTGGCTCCGTTCGTTGGAGGTTGTCAGGGCCACACATTTGATGTGAGGAAGCTTATCCCGAATTTTTTTACACAGCTCTACCCCACTAATATCGGGGAGGTTGATGTCCAAAAAAGCAATATCAACAGGTTGTTTTTTCAAGGCATCAAGCGCATCAATGGCGTTGGAGGCGGTGCCCGCCACACAAATATCCTCGCAATCATTGAGGAGCGATTTTAAGCCCTCCGTAATTAACGGGTGGTCGTCTACAATAAATACGTTTATCATCTCGAATCGTGTTTTGGGCTACAATTTTATTTCAATTTCTACCGAAGTCCCCTCTCCTATTGCACTTTGAATATCCAGCGTACCGCCCAAATAGGCCACCCGATTCTCGACATTTCGCATCCCCGCGCCTTTCCGATAGTCTGCCTGTTTTAGGTCAAAACCTTTGCCATTATCTTCCACCGTGAGATGCACGATTGCATCTCGCCGAACCACCTGCACATACGCATCGGTGGCTTGGGCATGTTTGAGGATATTGTTCAGCAATTCTTGCACGATGCGGTAAAGCACCACTTCTACCGACGAATCAAGACGATTTTCCATGCCCAGTACTTGCAGGTGTACCTTGATTTGGCCTGTTTCGTTGAGGTCTTCACAAAAATCCTTCAGCGAGTCGGGCAAACCATAGCGAACCAGTGCTTCGGGCATCATACTGTGGGCTACGCGCCGCATTTCATTAATGGCGAGATCCAGTTGTTCCAACGCCCGAGCAAATACGACCGTACTTGCTTCGGGCAAAATAAAGTTTCCTCTCACTTTCCCCAAGGTTAGTTTTACGCTTTTTAAAATTCCGCCCAAGCCATCGTGCAAATCGCGAGCTACGCGCGTTCGCTCTTCTTCTTGGCCTTTTAAAATAGAATTGGTGGCAACGAGTTGTCGTTCTTGTTGCAGTTGTTGAATTTCTTTTTCTTTCAGGAGGGTTTCTTGCTGGGCTATTTTTCGCTGGTTAGCTGCGTTACGGTACATAAGCCCTCCTATTCCCGCCACTGCCAATATCCCTAGCAATAGTCCATAAATGAGGGTATTTTGGCGGTTTTTCTCCTTCTCTAACTGAAGAATTTGGTTTTCTTTCTGCACCGTCTGGTATTTGGTGTCTATGTCATTGAGTTTGAGCTTTGTTTCCTCCGTTTGTAAACTGTCTTTCAGGGCGTTGTACTGGGTAAAATAAGCAAACGCCTGTTGGTCGTTGCTGAGTTGATGATACGCATCCGCCAAGCCTTTCAGCGCCCTTGTTTTGGCTTCTAAGCGGTGCCCTTTTTCGGCTAATTGAAGCGCTTGCGCCAAAAATGGAATCGCTTCGGCAGGTCGTTTCAATTCTTGATAACAACGTGCAATGCCCATTGAGCTGCTTATCTGAAAAGTTATTTTTTGAGTTTGTTGAGCATACTGCAATGCCAACTGGTATTGCCCAAGTGCCTTTTCATAGTTCTTTTCAGCCATCCCAATTTCTCCCAGCACAGCGTAATAGCGCATATAAACGACAGGATTTTTAAGGTCGTTGACCAAAGTTTGGGTGGTAAGCAAGTATTTTTTGGCACTATCCAATTGATTGTTTTTGATAAAGCTATTCAACAAATAGATGTATGATGTCGCCAAATCAGCATCTTTTATGTCCGCATTGAGGCGCGTTTCTACTGCTTTTTTGGTATAAATAATGGCTTTATCGTGCTGACCTACTTTGGTGTATAAATTACCAATATTGATGTACATATTTCCCACCGCCACAAATCGCTCAGGAAAGGCAGACGACTGCCACACATCCAGCGCTTGTAGCTGTAGTCGAACAGCTTTTTCGATGTCTCGTTTAGTTTCGGCAATGAGGCTCAAGTTTCCTAAGGCCGTAGCCACACCCAGCGGAGCAGTATCTTTTTTACTTTTTTTGAAATAGTCATAGCTTTTTTGAAAATATGCCTCGGCTTCGTCGAATCGGGAAATTTCTAAATAATGGATGCCATACCCATTGTAAATATGTCCATATCCATAATCGTAGTTTTGTTTTTTACACAACTCCAACCCTTCCTTCAAAAGCGCAAGTGCTTCGGTGGTATCAGAATTTAGAATGAGCATTCGCGACAAATCTCCAATAATATGAATACGCGATGTGTCAATTTTTTCTTTTTTAAGTTCTTGTCGATAGCTATCGATGAGTTCTTGTTGGCTCCACGCCAAACACGATACTGCCAATAAAAATACGAGGGTGAGTAATGGTTTCATTGAAGTAAAGGGTAGGGTTTTCCCGCCTAATTTACGACGGTAAAGTTCTGTAACAAAACCTTTTAATAAAATCCCCCAAAAGGCGGATTTTTTTAAAATCGGACTTTCAGCGGATTGATTTTGGGAGGGCAACAGGCGTAGCTTTGTAGAGGAATTTTACAGTTTATTTCTTCTTAAAATCATAGCTCTAATCAATCAATTTCTATGAAACACACAATTATCATTACAATCTTTGCTATGTGGATCGGTACATTGACCAACGGCAAATCCGCTCACTCAGCGGGTATGGATACAAGTATTTTTTCTCCGAATGTACGGAAAGTAACCACCTCCATTGGCTTTGGTAAAGGCTCAAATTGTTCTGGATTGGGCTTATGCTTCATTATCACCGACGATGCAAGCCTAAAAGATATTGAGCCAATGGAAAACAAAGCTCGCGCGATGGCAGAGTACAGCGGCAATACCCTTTCGCTTGAGTTCCTCAAAGCTTCTATGACACCTGCTACTATCAACAAGCATTTCGGAAGTGGGCAGTTTACCATCAACGAAGGTACCAAAATAGAAGCACAAGTTCTCTCGCCCAAAGACGCTGGCAAATTCTTGATTATTCCCAAAGGTAAATATACCGTACAGGATATGGGACGCTCGTATCAGGTGACATTCGAAAACTGTATGGTCACCTCTTAGCTCATTAATTTACACTATATCACTTCTTTCAACATGAAAAAGCAACTCTTTTATCTCTCCTTTGCCCTGTGTATCAGTGGTATTACTTCTTTGAAAGCTCAGGATAAAGTCTCTGATGCGGATAAGCGCAAAATCATCAATATTTTCAAAGACGTTGACCCGAGTTCTTATCGCTTGGTCTTCAACGACGGTGGAGAAGTGCATGGACAAAAGCCCCTTCAAATGAACGATCTCAAACGTCTCAGCCGCAGTGCAGGCACGGCCAGTGCCAAAGGTATCAAATGGACATATATTATAGGCGACCGTAGTGCCAATGAGGTGTTTTATATCTATACCGAAGGCGAATCTGAGCTTATGAGTATGCTTGGTCAGCAGAAATACAAAGCCCTGCAAGACATTGTAACGAAGTACGGAGACATTACGGTCAAATAACTTTGGGGCTGTAACACAGCCCCCTCAAACTCTCTTTTGCCATGTTCCGCAAGACCGTTTACGTACTCGTTTCGCTTCACTTTACGCTCATTACGCTCGTAATTCTGCGCATTCTTGATTTCGACAAGCTGTATCGTGTTGCCGAAAAACCACTTTCATTTGTCACAGCCATCAATTATTCGGCTTGGCGTTTTGCTTTTTTTACGCCCGATGTCGGCAAAAGTACCGAAGTGGAGATTGTCATGGAGAATGGGCAAGGCAAAAAGATTCACTATTCTACGCTCCAAGGTTTTGCCTTTTTTACCCACAACCGCGAGTCAGCCAATCGTTTTTACGGATACAAAGTACACACTGCCCGCGATTCGATGTTTATTGATTTGAGTTCGCGTTCGGCTTGTACCTACTTGCTCAACGAGCATTTGGGAATGAACAAAATTCGTTTTTCGATGCGTGGTATTCAGTATCCTGATATGATTGATTTTCAGAAAGGAGCCAAAGTTGCCCAAAGTACCTTCTACGATACCTCTTTTGGCCTTTAACATGATGCACCATGACACTTTTTCAACACCTCGGCACACGGTTTCGGCATTTCTTTGAAGCCCCTATTTCTCCCCTACCGCTCGGTATTTTCCGAATTTCAATCGCTGGATTCACACTCCTGCAAGCAGGACTTTGGTATCCCGACTGGGCTTTGTTTTTTGGTCGAGAAGGCTGGGTTCAGTGGGAAATTTCCAAAGCATTCAACAAGGCTTGGAATATCCACTTGGCCGACCTTTACCCATTGTTTGAATCGTGGGGGATGACCGACATCCAATTTATTTACCTTTTTTTCTGGGTTTATTTTATTTCGGCTTTAGGGTTATTGCTGGGCTGGTACACCCGTGTTTGGGCGGTGTTGTGTTGGCTTTGTCATTACGTATTGATGAGTTCGTTGCCTACCTTCGTATATGGTGTTGACATCTTTCTTCACATATCCTTGTTCTATTTACTATTTATGCCTTCCGATAAAGTGATGTCATTGGACGTGTATTTCGGTAAAACCAGTCCACTCCCTACTTGGAGTACAACTTTAGCCATCCGAGTACTCCAAATCCATCTTTGCCTTGTTTATTTTTCAGCAGGGTATGAAAAAATGCTCTACCATAACTGGTGGGAAGGTGATGTACTATGGCGAGCAGTTGTTCAACCCGATTTTAACCAATATAATTTTGAGTGGTTGGCTCAGTATCCTTGGATAGCCGTCGGTGCGAGTGTTTTTACGATGGTCATCGAGACCTTCTATTTCGTAGGGATGTGGATTCCCAAACTTCGAGTTATTTGGTTAGCTTCTATCATTGCGCTACACCTCGGCATAGGACTTTTCATTGGCCTAAATTTCTTTGCACTTATCATGATTTTGTTGTCGGTATCGGCTTTCGGCTACGATGCTTGGCAAGACATCCTTGCACTAAGACCAAAACAGACCTCTTCTGAGTTGTTAGTGCAAAATTTAATCTCCGTTTAAAACACAAACTTAATTTCTCATACTCATGGAACGATTTGCTCTAAAAGGAAGCATCATTGTTTTACTTTTTCTCTATCTAACTGCCTGCCAAAAAGAAGTTGAACCCTCTCTTGCTGATCAAGTTGCAGGAGAATATACAGGCACTTACTACACTGTAGGTACTACGCGCATCAATTTACCCGCTACCAACGCTGCGGGAGCTGTTGCGACCAGTAAAATAACTGTGACAAAAGTCGGTGATGAATCGGCCAACTTTAAAGTTACGTTTACCATTACTGACAAAGCAGGCAAAGCCACTGATTCTTTTCAAACATACGATGGTTTGACACTCAAAAAATCAGCTACTGGAGAAATAGAAGGTTATCAAGGGGCAACCAAGCATGTTACTTTCATCAATGGCGAGTTAGGCGTCATTGTACCAGATCCAACTCCTTCAAAGACAGTCGTGTTTTACGGGAAGAAGAACTAAGCTTTCATATAATGTTTCGTAGCCCAACTTCATTTGTATGGAAAATATTTCGCTAAAAAGTTACACGAAAATGGCCACCTTATCAAAACTATTACTGGTTTGGCTGGTCTTTTTTGGGGAGGTTGTAATAGCTCAAACAGATTCTACAAAAGTGGTAAAAGATTCTACAACGACCCAAAAACAAGAAATTGAAGAAGATACAACCACTAAAGCTTGGGAAGTATCCATCAACTTGGGATTGAATCTTTCTCATACTATGCAAATTAATGGCGTACCCAATACAGGCAAATTGGGCTTCTCAACGACAAACGGTATAGATCTCAATGTCAACTATACCAAAAACCGGATTATTTCTACCAACGAATTTCACTGGCAATTTTCTCTCTACAAAGCAGGGTTGAAAAGCATTACCCAAAAAACAGCCGATGAATTACTCAGTCTGCATGATTTATCAACAGGCTTTTCGAATGACCGTCGTTGGAATATCAACCTCATTGCCAAGACTAAAACGGGGGTCTTTAGTACCTATGAAGATGGGTTATTTAGAGATACTACAGGCGGTGTTATGGTACAAAGCTTCCTAAATCCTTACGAACTTATTTTATCGCCAGGTATCAAATGGCAACCTACCAAATCGTTTCGTGTATCGCTTTCACCTTATACATTTCGGGTTTATGGACTTACGAGTCAGACTATTGCCAATACAGGGCTTTATACAGAAGACCAACAACCCAACGGCACTGATTTCATTAAGCAGATTGTCGAAAAACAAGGTGCTGAATTGAACATTTGGTATGACAAAAAAATAAAGAAATGGATACAAATGCAGTATCGTTTGGCCATCAAATCAAGCTATGCCGAAAAACTTCTAAATAATGGCGCAATGGATGGTTTGTTTATTACCAAAATCAAACTTATCAGCAATATCTACCTTACTCATAGAGCTACTTTACGGGGAAACTTAGAAGAAAAACCTTTCAAACCTGTTTATATACAAGTGATTACACTCAGCTACGCTGTTACACTATAATGCTAAAGAGTAGAGAGGAGTGACAGACAACTCAGTAATAACTGTACAACAACAAGAAGGCGTATCGTGAGAGTAAGCCTCTTTTCGATACGCCTTTTTTTCTGATTTATGGAATACAAGCTTGATTATTCTTCAGTCAAACGATGAGCTGTTTGATAATTTTTAGTGTCTAAGTGCTTCACATCTGTATCTACCAATACACTTGTTACAGTATTCTCATCCATGACAGGCAACGAAGCCATCAATTTTGAAACATTGATACTTGAAACAGAAGTTTCGTTAGCATTTGCATCAAAAGTAGGCAAAGAAGCTATCAATTTTGAAACATTCACAAACGGAGCTGGTGCTTCTACATTTACATCAAAAGTAGGCAAAGAAGCCATCAATTTTGAAACATTCACAAACGGAGCTGGTGCTTCTACATTTACATCAAAAGTTGGTAATGAAGCCACCAAGTTGGCAACATTCACTTGTGAAGCAGGCATTTCTATGTTTGCATCAAAAGTTGGCAACGAAGTCAATAATGACTGGATAGTTACATTTGACTTAGCGGTAGAAAACGCTACATCCTGCGTGGGCAATGAAGCCATTAATTGTGCTTCTATTGTTGATTGATTTTTTTGAGGCTGAGCTTCTGCGATAGTACTCAAAGTTAAAAGACTCAAAGTGGCGATGGCGATTAACGATTTCATGATTTAGTGTTTTTTAAATTTGGCTGTATTTTTTTGTTTTTAGCTGTTATGTCCGATTGGACTCCACAAAGGTGGCAGGTATTTTTGGGCTCAGAAAGAGAAATGGGATGAAGCGTAGGTTTTTAAGTGTGAAGCATACGATAAACTATATGAACGGAATTATATTCTGCTTATCTATTTCAAACTCCTTGAAAATAGCAAAAAACCTTATTTTTTATACTAATTAAGGTTATATTACGAAATAATATTCCGTTTTACAATTTTATACACTTAAAACGTATGGGATAAACAAATTACTTCCTAATAGTGAGCTTTGCAAAATTATTTTGTATAAATGCAAAAGAGTCCCACTTATAAAAATCAGGACTCTTTTGGTACTAATCCGAATGTCAATTATCTCTAAATATCGCAAATTTCTACTGCCTGTTTAAGGGAAGCAATGACATCAGCACGTTTAGGAACGAACTCCTGAGCAACAAAACCTTGATAACCTGTATCAGCAATCGCTTTCATAATAGCTGGGTAGTACAGTTCTTGGGTATCATCTATTTCGCCGCGACCTGGCACCCCTCCTGTATGATAATGTCCAAAGTATTGGTAATCTCTTTTAATAGTGGCAATAATATCACCTTCCATAATTTGCATGTGGTAAATATCGTAAAGCAATTTAAACCGCTCTGAGCCTACTCTTTTGCAAAGTTCAACACCCCATGCACTTTTGTCGCATTGGTAATCCTTATGATTTACTCGACTGTTGAGCAATTCCATAATCATTGTCACCTTGTATTTTTCTGCTGATTCAATGAGACGTTTCAAACCTTTAGCGCAGTTTTCCAGTCCTTCTTCATCAGAGATTCCTTTTCGGTTACCCGAAAAACAAATGACCGTATTCAGTCCAGCTTCTGCCAGTTTGGGAAAGAGCGCTTCGTAACTTGACACTAATTCATCGTGATATAGAGGATTATTGAACCCCTTTTCAATTCCCATACCTGCCCCATTAGGTAATGCACAGGTCAATCCATACTTTTGAACCACTGGCCAGTCTTTCGGCCCCAACAATTCGATGGATTGAATACCCATGGCTTTGGCCTCTCGACACAAATCTTCCAACGATACTTTAGAATAGCACCAGCGACAAACAGATTGCTTGATTCGGCCTTTCAATTCGGGGCCGAGTGCTTTGTCGGAAGCCGCAAAAACTTCAGTAAGTGTGAGCGGCGCCGAGGCAAGGGCCGCACCGCTTACAATACTTTTTAATGCCGAACGACGAGATGAGGGCGTTTTCATAAACTTTGATTTGAGTTTAAAAGCCAGAAAAATAGCATATTTACCTACGATTCTGCTTATTGAATTCAAACGACAAAGCCGTTTCTTTCTAAAGAAACGGCTTTGTGAATTTGTGGAGGAATAGTTATTTACTTCCTGTTTTTGTTTTCTGAATCACAAAGGGCACACATAAATCTTCAGGACAGCAGTTGTCTCCTGGCTCAATGATGACTGGGCAGCATCCTTCTGCTGGACAGGCATTATTGACGGCTGTGAATGTATAAGTACCAGCTTCTTCCAATAAAACTACATTCTGACCCGCTAATGCCGTAAGTTCAACATTTCCTTTGTACCATTTTACCCCCGTATATTTAGCAGGAATACCAGCTTCTACCTTACCAACTAAATCTGCTCCTACGTCAGCTGCTTTTGTGTAGATACCACCACCTACTCTAGCAAATAATGCAATGCTTTCTGCACCTAATGAGAAACCAGTTAATATTTCTATTACGCGCTCCATTTCATGGCTACTTACAGAAGCATCGGGTGCAAAAACT
>JBDHXS010000181.1:0-10639 GCA_039810845.1 Runella sp.
CATTTCCTGTTTAGGTCTATTCGGATTGGCCTCTTTCATAGCCGAACAGCGTACCAAAGAAATCGGTATTCGGAAAGTATTGGGGGCATCCGTGACCAATTTGTGGGGTTTGCTTTCCAAAGACTTTGTCCTACTGGTCATTATTTCTTGCCTCATTTCGGCTCCGATTGCTTATTATTTTCTTAGCAATTGGCTCCAAAAATATGAGTATCGTACTGAGATTTCGTGGTGGATCTTTGCTGTATCGGCTACAGGGGCATTAGTAGTCACATTATTAACCGTTAGTTTTCAAGCGATTAAAGCCGCGCTAATAAATCCAGTAAAGAGTTTAAAATCTGAGTAAATCAGTGAAAAGCCTACATGAAAATCTAACTAACAAAAACAAATTGTATGCTTAAAACCATTATTCTTTTTGGTGCTTTTTTGATAAGCGTTCTCGTTTTTGGCCAATCGAAGCCAGACCCGAAATACTTCAACGAAATACCGCCAGACACGCGCCCCAAGGTATTTGCCCCGGGCAGGATTTCAAAAGACAATGAATTTGAATTTGGAGCCGTTTTCTCTAACGACAGGACTGAGTTTTACTACGGCGTAGAAATATCCGGTAAAGCAGAAACTCGCATGATGAAATTTAAAAACGGAATCTGGAGCTCTCCTGTTACAATTCTTTCCCATGAAGTTTACAGTTACAATGACCCCTTTCTGACACTTGACAATAAGAAATTGTTCTTCATCTCCGACCGGCCACTGTCAGGCTCGGGTCCTAAAAAAGACTATGATATTTGGTATGTTGAACGCCAAGCTGGCACTTGGTCTGAGCCCAAGAATGCAGGCAGAAATATAAACACGGACAAGGATGAATACTACATTTCATTTACGAAATCGGGGAAAATGTATTTCTCCTCCAATAAACCGGACAAAAATGGAGTGAACAATTTTGACATCTATTCTTCTGAATTAAAAGATGGAGAATTTCAGCCACCCATCAAATTAGGGGTTGAAATAAATACAAGTTCGTATGAGGCTGATGTTTATATCGCTCCTGATGAATCTTATGTGGTATTTTCAGCCAATCGTCCGGGTGGATTGGGGCAGGGTGATCTATTCGTAAGTTTCCGTAAAAAGGATGGAATGTGGTCACCTGCAAAGAGTTTAGGAAATACGATTAATACAGCCACTGACGACTTTTGTCCATACGTAAGCCCCGATGGAAAATATCTTTTTTATGCCAGTAAGAAAGATATTTATTGGGTATCAACTGATGTGTTTAGGAAATAGTGATGTAAACTCATTACAATAAGTTGTCCTAAATCTTGCTAAAAACAAAGTTTAGTCTCACTTGCTTTTGCATTTTTTGCCTCATTTTCCTTGTCCGCTTTGGTACGAATACTGTCCAAAAGCGGACACTTTTATTTTTCATTTTTTGTAAAAAGCGCTGCAACTACCTAATTCAGGCTTATATTTTCATTGGCACGGCATTTTATCGACATTATCGTATCAAATAAACACAAGACATGAAACGAACCTTTTTGGGAGAGTTTGAAGAGATCGTTTTGCTGACCGTCGCCATTTTGGGGAAAGATACCTACGGCGTTACGGTAACGCAGGAGCTCGAACAAAAAACGGGTCGAGCGGTGGGATTCAGCAGTATTCATACCACCCTTCAACGACTGGAGGAGAAAGGCTTTTTATCTTCCAGGATGGGCGGAGCCACCGCCGAGCGCGGCGGACGCCGCAAACGCTATTTTGAAGTGACGGCGTTGGGGCGAAAGGCACTGATGGAAGTAAAGCAGGTCCGCGAAGAATTGTGGGGAGCGTTGCCGCCTGATACGCTGCAATTGATGGGAGGATGACATGGATACAAAAAATCATACATCCAAATCAGCCTTGCCGCCCCGTTGGGCCACTACGCTGTTACGTTGGTGGGCCGACCCCTATACTTTGGAAGAAGTAGAAGGCGATTTAGTGGAATTATACGCCTATTGGATGCAGACCGTGGGAAAACGTAAAGCCGATTGGCGCTATGCGCTCAGTGCGCTCAAACTATTACGACCGTTCGCAAAAAGAGAAACACATTACCCGACAACTTATATATACAGCCTTATGATACGCAGCTATTTTAAAATCGCCTGGCGGAATTTACTGAAATATAAACTCTTTTCCCTGATCAACATTGTAGGGTTAAGCCTTGCCATTCCTTCCGCTTTGATGGCACTGATCCAGATCGTAAATTATTACGAATACGATAACTTTCACCAAGACGGCGACCGGATCGTACGGGTCATCACCGACGAGAACCGGAAAGAAGGTGAAGAAATAAGTTGGGCATCCAGTCCTGTTCCATTGGCCAAACATATCAAAGAAAATCTCGCAGGTGTAGAGAATTCTGCAAGTATCGTCAGGGATTCGAAGTGGGTCTTAAGCAACGGCATAAAAACAAAGAACATACAGGCATTTTATGCCGATGCCTCTTTTTTCCAACTCTTCCATTTTCCGTTGGAAAAAGGCGCTTATCCGGTTGAGCCAAAGACCATTGTTCTTACCCACGAAACTGCCGAATGGTTTTTCAGAGAGGCCAATCCTATCGGTAATTTTTTGGAACATCCGAAGTATGGCGGCTTTAAGATCGTCGGGGTGCTAAAGCCATTCAATCAGCAAAAAACGCAGTTCAGAACCGATGTCATCGTCCCCATCGACGATTATCTAAGCCTCCATGACAAAACAGCGGATTGGTCGACGCTCAATGCGCACACCTTTTTAAAGTTGGCCAAAGGCAGAACGGCCGCCGACCTTGATAAACAGCTTTCAAAAACTTCGACGGAAATCAATCAATTAATTGGACCCACGGCAACTAAAACTCTACATTTCAAGGCCCAAAACCTGGCCGACATTTCACCGGCAAAGGAAATACTGGAAAATGACCCCTACATCCAGGATCTTAGAAGTATCTATATAAATTTAGGATTTCAGCTCATTCTTATCTTACTGGCTTCTTTAAACTACATCAATCTTACCCTTGCCCGCTCCATGAACCGAGGCCGCGAAGTGGGCGTACGAAAGGTAGTGGGTGCCACAAAAATCCAGCTCATTCTTCAATTTTTGACCGAATCCGTGGTCGTTTCTTACATAGCCTTGGGTATCGGTTTGTTTTTATTATGGTTTATCAAGAATCAGATCCATGTGTCCTGGCTCACGTGGGACATTGACCATTTGGGCTACCTTATCCTGTTATTCTTCGTTTTTAATCTGCTGTTGGGGTTAGTGGCCGGTGCTTCGCCAAGCCTTATTCTGTCTTCTTATCAACCGATAAAAGTATTGAAAGGCAAGGTTTCGCCCGCAGGTTTTGGAAAAATAGGTTTTCGAAAATCGTTGATCATCGTGCAGTTTACGATTGCGTTGGTGTATCTGTTCTTTATGGGTCATTGTTATCATCAAATCAATTATATGGCCAACGACAACGAAAACTTTCGGCGCGACGATATCCTCACTATCAACCTGGCAGGAAACCGAAACAAACGTTTTGCCACTGACATACACATGCTCAAAGAAGTGCAAAAGATAGGCTACACTTCCCTCAATTTTGGCATTACGCCCACCTATTCAGGGATTAAAAACACCAAAAATGAGCCCTCAAAGCCGGCGTTCTACTACGCCACAGACCATAATTTCATCGAAAACATGGGCCTGAAAATAGTGGCAGGAAAAAATCTGGCGGAAAGTAATTCGGAGACCGGTTCGCCCATGATCGTGGTCAATCAAAAGGCCGTAGAAAATCTTAACCTCGGCTCTGAACAAGATGCCATAGGCAAACTTATCCTGTTAAACGACACCCTTTCCGCGACCATTATAGGGGTCGTTGCCAACTTTTGTCATTATGATTATGAGCATAAAATAGAACCGGTCGTTTTTCAGTATCAGCCTTCATTGTTTAAAGTGATGTGCGTAAAAACAAACCCCGTAGAAGATCGAATTGCGCTCGAAGCTACCCTGCAAAACCTGTGGAAAAAACATAATCCCTATGTGGAAATGAACGCTTCATGGCTGGATACGGACATGTATGAGCGCTATTACCCCTACGAAGACATGCAATTTGCGGGCATGGAAGGCCTTGTGATTTTTGTGATCGCCATTTTAGGACTCATCGGTATCCTTACTTATAGTTTGGAAAAACGAACCAAGGAGATCGGCATCCGAAAAGTAATGGGCGCCACGGCCGCTGAAATCATCCAATTGATGTCGGCTGACTTTATCAAGTTACTCGCCATTGCCGCCGTCATAGCCATTCCTCTTGGCATAGTCGTCGCATTGTTCATGAACAGTTATCTCGTTTTTAATAATGGTGTAAGTTATTTATCCATGTCATTCCTACTGTTCATTGTCTTGGGCATTGCCTTAGGAGCGGTAGGGTATTTTTCGTGGAAAGCCGCCCAAACCAACCCCGCAAAAACACTAAAGGCAGAGTAAGAAAGAATGTAAAGGAAAGGGGGTAAAGTTAAAGACCATTTTACTTTACACCTTCCGCTTTGAACTTAAGAAGCTATGAATGGGAATCAACCGCCGCGCTGGGTCGCTAAACTTCTAAGTTGGTGGGCTAACCCAAATTCTCAGGAAGAAGTAGAGGGCGATTTATTGGAATTATATGCCTACTGGGTACAAACCGTAGGCGTCAGAAAAGCCAACTGGAAATACATTTTCAACGTTCTGAAACTTTTACGGCCTTTTGCCAAAGATAAACGAGCCATTTATCCCAAAACTTACATATACAGCCCGACTATGATACGTAATTATTTCAAAATCGCTTGGAGAAATCTCCTCAAAAACAAAGGTTATTCAGCCATTAATATCTTTGGACTCGCCATTGGCTTGGCTGCTTGTATGCTCATTGCTCTGTATGTACAATATGAGTTAAGCTATGACCTATACCATGAAAAGGCCAATCGTATCTATCGTGCCAATACGGAAATAAATTTTGGAGGAAATCACATGGATTTAGCCGTTTGTAACGCGGCCTTTGGTGAAACAGCAAAAAATGAACTACCACAGGTAGAAGATTTTGTAAGGATAAGTTGGTATGGGAGCTTTTTAGTAAAAAAAGGAAATGAAAATATTCGACAAGGCAAAGTGGCTTGGGCTGATGCCTCTCTTTTCAATGTTTTTTCTTTTCCGATGATTTCAGGTGACGCCAAAACCGCCCTCACCGAGCCTAATACCATGGTAATTACAGAAACTATTGCAAAAAAATACTTTAACGAAACCAATGTAGTAGGTCGAACACTCACCATCAACAATACCGAAAACCGCAAAATCACGGGTGTTATTAAAGACATTCCCGAAAACTCACACTTTGTGTTTGATATTTTCCTACCAATGGTCGAAAATGGGGGTGCAAAAGAAATAATCTGGGCTGGTAGCCAAAACTATAATACCTACCTACTACTAAAACCAAACAGTAGTACCGAGCAATTGACTATCCAACTCAATAAAATGCTGGACAAGCATCTGGAGCCAGAATTGAAAGCTATTATCAACAAATCCTTGGACGAGTTTAAAGCACAAGGTGACTATTTCAAAGTAAGCCTGACAGCATTACCAGACATTCACTTGCACTCATCTCGAATTGCTGAGCTTTATGGAGGAGGGAATATCCAGTATGTTTATGTTTTTTCAGCGATTGCCCTATTTATCTTACTCATTGCCTGTATCAATTTCATGAATTTAGCTACAGCTCGTTCAGCCAATAGAGCGCGCGAAGTGGGTGTTCGCAAAGCCATGGGTTCTTTCAAAAGTCACCTTGTGAGTCAGTTTTTATCAGAAGCTATCGTTACGACGGCCATTGCGATGCTTATCGGTTTTTTGATAGCAAGGGTTTATCTTGAGCCGTTCGGGGCATTGGCAGAGAAAAAAATCAATGCTGCTTTATTAATTCAGCCGTTATTTTTGATGACGCTCCTTGCCCTTATATTGCTTGTGGGGTTGCTGGCAGGGTTGTATCCGGCTTTTTATCTGTCCTCATTTGAGCCGATCAAAGTGCTGAAAGGTACGCTCGGAGCTGGCGCAAAAAAATCAATTTTCCGAAATACCCTGGTGGTGTTTCAATTTGCGACGTCCATTGTGCTCATAACAGGTACTATCATGATTTACAATCAGTTGAACTATATCCGTAGCAAAGACATCGGTTTTAATCGCGAGCAAATGCTCATTATCAACAATACCTCCGCTTTAGGGAAAAATACAGAGGCATTTAAAAATGAAATGATACGGTTGTCTGGTGTAGAAAAGGCCACCTATTCGAGCTACTTACCCGTTAATTATTACCGAAGTAATGACTCATTTTTTCAAACCCCTTCGCTGGATACCAAAGATGCTATTTCTATGCAAGAATGGGAAATAGATGAAAACTATATTCCTACACTCGAAATGACAATGGTACAAGGTCGAAATTTTTCAAAAGAAATGAGCACCGATAGCTCCGGCATTGTCATCAATGAAGCCGCAGCGAAATTTTTGGGAGGTAAAGATATTCTGAATAGAAAACTATACAACCTTGTGAACGAAGAGACAAAAGCGTTGAAAGTGTATACGGTGATCGGAGTGGTGAAAGATTTCAATTTCACCTCCTTACGCGAGCAGGTCAAACCATTGGCGTTTGTGTATAAGAAATCCACCGGAAGCATCACGCTAAAGATAAGCACCACCCATATTCCTGCTCTATTGGATCAAATCAAGGAAAAATGGCAGGGACTATCCGCAGGTTTACCATTTGAATATAGCTTTATGGACGATGACTTTAATCGGTTTTATGTAGGTGAGCAAAAAATCGGTACGCTGTTTACGGTCTTAGCCTGCTTAGCTATTTTCATTGCTTGTTTAGGACTTTTTGGTTTGGCTACATTCATGGCCGAACAACGCATCAAAGAAATTGGCGTTCGTAAAGTACTGGGTGCTTCGGTCAATGGATTGGTTGCAATGCTCTCCAAAGATTTTATCATTTTGGTTGTCACTGCTATTGTCATTGCTACCCCATTGGCCTATTATTTTATTCATCAATGGTTACAGACATTTGCCTATCATGTAGAAATAAACTGGTGGGTATTTGCTTTGGCAGGGACTTTTGCCATTTTGATTGCGCTACTTACGGTAAGTTATCAAGCGATAAAGGCTGCCCTGATGAACCCCGTGAAAAGTTTGAAATCGGAGTAAATCCATACGGGAGACTTTCAAAGTTTCAAAAACTTGGAAAGTCTTTTTTCCCTTCAAGCTGTTCAGCAGCGGACAAACCCTGTACGATTTCGGACACTGATTTTTCAAAACAGCTCTTTTTTGGGCTGTTTTTTTCATGGCATGGTTATTTGTTTAGCAAATAATAATGAAATACTAAAACACGCTAACACACCCATGGGGCGCTCTTACTTAGGTGAATTTGAAGAATTGGTTTTACTCACGGTCGCGGTACTAGAAGGAACGGCTTACGGCGTCACGATTGCGGCGGAATTAAAACAACGCATGAACAATCGTCTCATCAGTTTGAGTGGTGTTCATATTGCGTTGTACCGCTTGGAAGAAAAAGGCTTTGTCGTGTCTGAGTTGGGTGGCGCGACCTCCGAGCGTGGCGGGCGTCGTAAGCGCTTTTTCCGAATCACGGCATTGGGTAAACGTACCTTGGCTGAGATGCGACAAGTTCGTAATGAACTGTGGGATGCCATTCCAAATCCTTCTTTTTCTTGAGTGATGGAAAAGCAGCCAACTCCTCCCCGTTGGGCCGACCGATTTTTGGGTTGGTTTCTCCCCTCGGAGCTTTACGAAGAGCTGTTGGGGGATTTACACGAGCAATTTGGGTTTCAGGCCGAAGAGCTTGGAGTGCAGCAGGCCCATTGGATGTATTTCTTTGAAGTCATCCGTTTTTGTCGCCCATATTTTCTGAAACGCCGTTTTCGCACCGATACTAAGTATTCAACCTCTTACACATACAGCCCCGCTATGATACGCAATTATTTCAAAATCGCATTTCGTAACCTATTGAAACACAAGAGTTATTCTGTTGTCAATATCATGGGTTTAGCTATTGGTTTAGCGGCAGCTATCTTGATGTTGCTCTATGTCAAAGATGATTTGAGTTATGATAAGTTTCATAGCCAAAGCCCCCATATTTATCGTATAGTGAGTGATTGGTATCATCCTGATGGCTCTCTCGGACACCGTGATGGTCTTTCTAGTAATTTGCAAGGCCCGCTATTTAAAGAGAAAATTCCTGAAATTAAGGAGTTTGTGCGCTATTCAAGCGGTTTTCGAGATATTAGAGCGAAGGGGGATGTAAAAAGCTTTGAGATGATATACACTGATAGCAATTTCTTCTCTGTTTTTGATTTTCCACTGCTCATGGGTAATCCAAAAACGGCGCTGACAAAGCCTAATTCTGTGGTGATTTCGGAAGAAATGGCTCTTACTTTTTTTAATTCAACCGAAGTTGTTGGTAAAACATTGGAAATCAGCAGCAACAATCAGTTTAGTCCTTATCAGATAACGGGAGTGGCAAAAAAAAGTCCTCAAAATAGTTCGATTAAGTTTGATTTTTTATTGCCCAAATTTGTCAATCCCGAAGAAACCGTAGGGAGTGAATGGTGGCTCAATTTCTCTTTTCACACCTTTGTTTTACTCACCCCCAATGCTAATGTAGAAAATGTGGTGCGTAAAATGAAGCAAATTAATGAAACAGATGCGGCGCAGGCCAACAAAATTTTGGTTGACAAATATGAAATCAAAGATAAAGTAGTATTCAATTTACAACCTTTACAAGATATACATCTGAGCACTGATTTGCCAGCCCAATATGGCCTTGTAGATGCCAATAACCCTACTTATGGTTATATTCTATCGGCTATTGCTTTGTTTATTTTGCTCATTGCCTGTATCAATTTTGTTAATCTTACGGTGGCTCGGTCTCTGAAAAGAGCCAAGGAAATTGGAGTTAGAAAAGTAGTGGGAAGCAGTCGTAAGCAATTAGTGGGACAGTTTTTGGGAGAATCTTTTTTACTTAGTTTGATCGCTTTCGTATTTGCGATTTTGTTGGTTCAGCTCATATTGCCAACGTTCAATCTATTTGCGAATAAATCACTGTCCATTTCCTATCTTTTTGATGCTCAAATTTTATTAGGCTATGCCCTGATTTTTATTCTAACCTCCTTTTTAGCAGGTCTTTATCCCGCTATTGTTTTGTCGGGGTACAGCCCAGTTAAGGCATTGTATAAGCAAATGGCCTTTTCGGGTAAAAATTACCTACAGAAGTTATTGATAGTAGTTCAATTTGGGTTGGCTTCCTTGCTCATTCTTGTGACACTTAGCTTCTATGCGCAATTCAATTTCCTTATTAGTAAGGATTTAGGCTATGATGATAGCCACACTATCGTGGTCGAAAAATGGGATTTGACCAAAAGAACCGCTGAGGTTTTAAAAGAAGAACTCCTCAAAAATCCCAATATCCTGCAAGTTGCACCTAAAAATGGAGAGCATTGGGAAGATGTTGGTAAGATAAATGGAAATCAAAAAATTCAATTCGGTTTAGGCATAATTGATGAAGAGTTTTTGCCATTGTACAAAATTCCGTTAGTCGAGGGTCGGAATTTTTCAAAAGATTTTCCTGCGGATTCTGCGCAATCGGTAATCGTAAACCAAACATTCGTCAAGGCCGCCAACTGGACACACCCTCTGGGGCAAGTAATAAGTTACCCTTTCAACGATGGCCGAAAATTGAAGATTGTAGGTGTAATCAAGGACTACCATTATCAGGCACTTAACAATAAAATCAAGCCTCAGTTGTTTGTGATGCAAAGTACAGGCTTTGGGAGTTTAAATGTCAAAATAAAGCCCAATACCGAAATCAAGGCACTTGCTTACATTGAAAAAACCTTTAAAAAGCTTTTTCCAATCAATGCCTTTGCTTATAAATTCAAAGATTTAGAGAACCAAAAACAATACGAATCCGAAGAGAAATGGAAGAAAATTCTTCTTTTAGGGGCATTTCTAACCATTTTTATTTCATGTATTGGCCTTTTTGGGTTGGCAACCCTTTCGACCGAACAACGCACCAAGGAAGTGGGGATTCGCAAAGTACTGGGGGCTTCAGCGGCAAGCATTACTGCCCTTTTGTCCCAAGACTTTATCAAGGTAGTTGCTCTTTCTTTTATGGTTTCATTTCCAATTGCCTATTATTCTGTATCCGAATGGCTTCAAAACTATCCTTACAGAATCGAAATTGGAGTGATTGATTTTGTACTAACTGCCCTCATTACAATCATGGTTGCTTTGGCTACAGTCAGTTTTCAGACCATCAAAGCGTCGTTGATGAATCCCGTAAAGAGTTTAAAATCAGAGTGATAATGCAAAGTAAACCACCCGCTTGGCTCGATGCCTTAGTCAAACGATTTCTTCCTTCAGAGCTTTACGAAGAACTGTTGGGGGATTTGCACGAGCAATTTGCGTTTCAGGCTGAGGAGTTTGGAGCGCAAAAAGCCCGTTGGATGTATTTCTTTGAAGTCATCCGTTTTTGTCGCCCATATTTTCTGAAACGCCGTTTTCGTGCTGATGCAAAGTATTCAACTTCATACACATACAGCCCCACTATGATACGTAATTATTTCAAAAT
>JBDHXS010000182.1:0-10630 GCA_039810845.1 Runella sp.
TATTGTTGATTGGAAGGCAATTTATAGCCGTTTAGGTCGTCAGCAATACAAAATTCGTACTGAATATGTTTCGGTTCAAGCATTTCGGAAGCAAAGATTTTCATTTTTGTTGTAATACTTTCCAAGCTATCGTTCATGGGGCGCGTTGTCCAAATAATATCCCGAATGGTGGCCACAGTACGTTGCGAGTTAATACTAATCAAATCTAAAAGCTCCGTCAGTTGCCCATCTTTTTCCTTCAATTGTCGTTTGGCAGCCTGACTTAACATAGCTACGCCGCTCAAAGTAGCTCCCAAATCATCATGCAAATCGCGGGCAATTTGGCTCCTAATTTTATCAGAAACCTGCATTTGGCGTATCGTCTCAGCTTGTAGTTTTTGTGCATCTCGAATCTGTTTGAGGCGATTATGATAGAAGGCGTACCCCAGTATCCCCATCAACACGACGACCAGCCAGGCCAGCATAACAATCCAAATGGTTTGATTGCGAAGCTCGGCTTCTTGCTCTGACTTAATTTGTTTCAATCGCTGATTTTCTTTGTCTTTTTCAAAAGCTGTATATTTTAACTCGACCAATTCGGCTCGTACTACATTTTTCTTACGTTCTATTGAATCACTCAATGTCTTATAAGACTGAAAATAAGAGAGTGCTTCTTTATACTCACCCTGAATTTCTGCCAATTCCGCCATTTGTTTATTCAGGTTGGCAGTCTCCACAACAGAACCAAACTCTTGAGCCGTTTTAAAGGCTTTTTGCAAATATTCTTTTGCCTTTTCAAAGTTGTGTTGAAGGCGATAAGAATTTGCAGCTTCTTGATAACACTGGATTTGCAATAATTTTTCTCCGTGGTTTTGACTTTGTTGGGTAGCTTGTTCGAGATACTCCAAAGCGGTCGAAAATTCGCGGCGGTCGTTGTAGTTTCGTGCAATTCCCAATAAAATTTGTGGTAAAATCTGGTAATTTTGATCGGCTTGTTTAGCAAGTTCAAGACCTTGTTTAAGGTACTTTAACGACTCTTCATAATGGTTTTGACGGCGATATAGTTCTCCAATTTGCTCGTGATTGACCGCCATTCCTCGTTTTTGTTCCGTTTTTTTGTTCAACTCCAAAGCTCGAAAAGTGTAATCAAGGGCTTTATCGAACTGATTCATTGTTTTATAATTTTCTGCAATATTGTTGAAACATATCGCTTTGCCGCGTTCCCAGCCTGTTTGTTCAAATAGCTCTAAGGCTTTCAGATAATATTCCTGCCCTTTGGCATAATTCCCTTCCAACGACTCCAAAATGGCGTAGTTAATAAAACTTTGGCCCAAATTAACCTTGTTATTGAGTTTTTTGGCCAACTGATTGGCTTCGTTGGCGTAGCGCCAAGCTGATGTTTGATCTATCTCCGAAAGCCGATATGCCAAACGGTGAAGATTTACAACCCGCATACTATCTTGAGCGGGATGAACAGCCAGCCAATGTCGCAGGCTATCTACCATTTTGTTTTGGGCCAACAATGTCGTTCCAAAACTCCATATCAATAAAAGAAAATACCCTCTAATTATCATATAAAAGTCACAAAACTCAAGGTTTGATAAGGCGAATTTGCTAATTTTCTCTCATCCTACCTAAATCAATTTAGTTAATGGTATTAATTTTATTAGGGTGTACTAAAATCTGAGAAAAAATTAACACCCCCCTCAACACAAAGACCTACGACATTGATTTACAGATATTTACAACTTAGGAATCATAAGCAAGCTTATTTAACAATGGATTAGCCTTATCTTTGCTTTTTATTGTAACGGTAAGGATATGACTTTTGATGAATTAAATCTGAATAAATCGCTTTTAAATGCCTTAGACGATTTAGGCTATACCATCCCCACCACTATTCAACAAAAAGTGTTTTCGGTGGTAATGTCTGGGAAAGATGTCTATGGAATCGCCCAAACGGGTACGGGGAAAACCCTCGCGTATCTTTTACCCTGTTTGCGCCAATTTCAATTCTCAAAAGAGAAGATTCCTCAATTGGTCATTATTGTACCTACGCGTGAGTTAGTGGTTCAGGTCGTAGAATCAGCTAAAAAATTGACTAAGTATATGAATTTACTGGTCGTTGGGGTGTACGGAGGCGTCAACCTGAAACCGCAGGTAGCTGAAGTTTCTAACGGAGTAGATGTGTTGGTCGCTACGCCAGGACGCTTGGTTGATTTGTTGGCAAGCGGAGTGATAAAACCTAAAGCCATCAAAAAATTTGTTATTGACGAAGCCGATGAAATGCTGAATCTGGGCTTTCGGGCGCAGTTGAAACTCATTTTGGATACATTGCCCGCTAAACGACAAAACCTGTTGTTCTCAGCCACCATTACCGATGAAGTGGAGGAATTGATGCAAACCTACTTTAACCACCCCATAAAAGTAGAAGCTACTCCCGCTGGTACTCCGTTGGAGAATATTTACCAAATGGCCTATCACGTTCCTAATTTCAATACCAAAGTAAACTTATTAGAGCTTCTGCTGGGGCATGACCCTGAAATGATTAAAGTACTGGTTTTTGTCGCGACCAAGTATCTGGCCGAGAAAGTGTATGAACAGTTAGGGCCTGAGTTTGGCGAACAATTGGGTGTAATTCACTCCAATAAAGCCCAAACGCAGCGTTTTGAGACCGTCAACCGATTTGAAAGCGGAGCGTGTCGCATTCTGATTGCTACCGATGTCATTGCCAGAGGGTTGGACGTGGCGGAGGTGTCGCACGTTATTAATTTCGACATGCCCGAACATCCCGAAACCTATATTCACCGCATTGGCAGAACGGGACGCGTGGATAAAAAAGGCATTGCCATCAGTTTTATTACGGAAAATGAAAAAGAGCAACAGGAAGCAATTGAAAACCTGATGCAACAACCCATTCCGGTGCGACCTTTACCCAAGCACCTAGAAATTTCGGACGAACTGATCAGCGAAGAAATTCCGAAAAGCTACCTAAAAATTCCCGAAGTGAAAATCATTAAAAGCGAAAACTATGGCGGAGCCTTTCACGAAAAATCCGAAAAGAATAAAAAAGTAAATGTTCGGCGCAATCACGCTCAGGAGATGATGAAAAAATACGGGAAGCCTATTCGTAAAACGAGGAAAAAATAGGAATTCTGCGAGAAATAAGACACCGACGCAACAAGTATATAGACGCAAAGAATGACTTCATTATGAGACAGCATTGCGCCTAAATCAATGCCATTCAGAACGTTTTCGCTTTATGAAAGTCGGTTTATTCAACGTGTTTGTATCGGTGGCTGCGGTTGTGTGTTTTACCGCGAGCCACTCTTTTAAAGAAGAGGCTAAGCAACGACCGCTTGACGTATGGGCATTCCGCTCGGTGTTGGATAAAAAGCCCCGAATGCTCACGTTGGCATTGAATACTGAATGTTATGCGGCTTACGATTTGGCCCATTGCAAACTCTACAAAGTATGGAAAGGCGGGGTCGCGATGGAGGGAGCGGCTTATACCGATAAAAAAGAAATCCAACCCACCTCTTGGGGTACCGCCTACTTTTCGGATAGCCTCCTTGCTCAATGGAGCGCGCAACTGAATGGTCAGGAAGTATTTTCTCGCATTGTGCATCGGGGATATACTTTCAAAAACAATCAGATCTACCTGAAATATGCCCTTTTGTTGACCACAAAAGACACAGTTTTTATTGAAGAACGACCTGAGTTTGTGCAGGATAAAACCGGCAAGCCTGGCTTAGAACGCCTTTTTAAAACAACAAATGTACCGAAAGGAGTATCCCTTTTCTTAAAATCAACAGAAAAGAGCATCCAATTGAATGCCAACACAACAACGAATCAGACAACCTATTTTGAACTTCTTCCCGAACAGTTTCCTCCCAAGCCCCAAAAAAAATTTGTTCATGCCGGCAGGGCATGGATGGACAAAAGCGATTGTTTTACCTGTCACAAGATAGAAGAAAATGAAGTAGGGCCTGCGTTTCAACGGATTGCTCAAAAGTACTCCAATGATAAAAAATCGGTAGAGTATTTGGTCACCAAAATCAGGGACGGAGGTACGGGGGTGTGGGGTACAGGCGTAATGAATTCACACGCCTTACTGCCCGATAGTGCTTTAACTGCTATCGTCAGTTACATTTTCACCCTCAAGCCCAAAGCAACCATCGTAGCCACCCCTGCCGTTTCCACAAAAAAGACACAGGCTATCTCACGCGTGAATAAGCCTGGTTTTGGAATGCCGCTTCAAGGTGTTCATCCAAGTTATGACCTGAGTACCTTGCACTCCAAAAATTTTAAACCCCGCGTAGCGGCAATGGCTTTTTTGCCCGATGGTCGCTTGCTGGTCACGACTTGGGACAAAGTGGGCGGTGTCTATTTGTTAGACGGCATATCCACGGGCGACAGTAGCAAAGTTAAAGTAAAACGCATTGCCTCGGGTTTGGCCGAGCCGTTGGGAATCGAAGTCGTAAACGGTGAAATTTATGTATTGCAAAAGCAAGAACTGACCAAACTCATTGATTTAGATGGAGATGAACTCATTGATGAATACCAAGTGGTGTGTAATAGTTGGGGCGTAACGGCTGATTTTCACGAGTTTGCCTTTGGGTTGGTACACAAAGACGATCACTTTTACGTAACCCTTTCGATGGCGATGCGCCTCAAACCCGACGAAAAACAACTGCCTGACCGTGGGCGAACTCTGAAAATCAGCAAAGATGGTAGTTTTGAATCCGTCAATTTTGGCTTGCGTACACCCAATGGCATTGGTCTGGGCGTGGACAATGAAATTTTTGTAACTGACAATCAGGGGCAATGGCTGCCGGGGAATAAATTTATTCACATCAAAAAAGGAGATTACCACGGCATGGCTTGGGGATGGCTCATTGATAAAGCGGCTCCGCCGATGACTCCGCCCGCGATATGGCTGCCCGAAGATGAAATTGGAAATTCTCCCTCTGAGCCAGTATTGGTACACGAAGGGCCGTACAAAGGCCAGATGCTCCACGGAGACGTTACGTACGGCGGAATTCAGCGCGATTTTCTGGAAAAAATCAACGGGGAATACCAAGGCGCAGTTTTTCGGTTTTCACAGGGGTTTGAGGCAGGAATCAATCGGATGCGCTGGGGTGCTGATGGGGCATTGTACTTGGGCGAAGTGGGAATGGAAGGTGGTGGATGGAGTTGGAAAGAACGCCTCAGCGGGCTGCAACGGTTGAAATACAACGGAAAATCGACGTTTGAAATGTTGGCCGTCCGTGCACAACCTCACGGTTTTGAGATAGAATTTACCCAACCGCTGAAAGCAGGTAAAAGCCTTCAGGCTTCTGATTTTTTGGTGCAGCAATGGTGGTATAAGCCAACGAAAAACTACGGCGGCCCTAAAATGGATTTGGAGCAGATGGAAATCAGCAAGTTACAACTGTCCAAAGACCGAACTAAGGTGTATCTGGAAATTCCGAATCTGAAAGAAACACACGTCGTTTATTTTCGCTTGCCCGATGAACTCAAAAGCAGCAGCGGACAATCGCTGTGGTCGTCGGAAACTTGGTACACGTTGAATGCAATTCCGAAGTAATGTATTTATCAAAAACAACTTATGAATCGGAGAGAATTTGTCCAATATACGGGTTCAGCGATGGCACTGGGCATGACTGAACTATCTTTTATAGAGAAAAAATCGAATCCCATCCGCATCAAAAACGTAGATGCAAATTTTGAACGCGAACCGCTTAATGCCTATCGTTTCAAAGGCGGTGCCATTACTGATAGTTGGCAGGCAGTTGCGATGATTGAATCAGAGTCAGGAATAAGAAAAGTGGGTTTGGGAACGCAGGGCGTGCTTTGGTCGGATGCGAGAGTAGCTGCCGGGCATTCCGAAAGCGCGGGCAATGCCCTCATGTATGCCATGAGCGAGCGGGCTTTGCAACTGATAAAGGGAAATTCGTTTACCAATCCGGTACAACTTCTGGACGATATTTTGCCCGAAGTCCTTGCTTATGGGAAGGAGATTACGGGTATTGATACGTTGCGTAAAACCTTTGCGCTCAATTCGTTGGTGTGCGTGGATAATGCGGCGTGGCTGCTTTATGCTTACGAAAACAAAATGAATTCGTTCGACGAGATGATTCCAGCGGCCTACCGTCCGGGATTGTCATATCGTCACGATAAGGTGGCGAGTATTCCGTCGTTTAGTGTGGGAACAAGCGCTGAACGCATCAAAACTGCCGCTGATGAAGGATATTTTATCATGAAACTCAAAACAGGAGCGGCAGGCACGCAAAAAGAAATGCTCGAAAAAGACATCGCCTTTTTGACAACCCTGCACAAGACCATCGGACACTACGAAACGCCCTACACCAAGAGCGGAAAAATCCCCTATTACTTTGACGCCAACGGTCGTTACGAACAAAAAGATACGTTGCTCCGCTTTTTGGACCACGCCAAAAAAATCGGTGCTTTTGAGCAAATAGCGGTGATTGAAGAGCCGTTTGAAGAAAGCAACGAAGTCTATGTAGGTGATATGGGCGTAAGAGTAGCCGCCGATGAAAGTGCACATACCGTAGAAGACGCGGCTCGACGGATAGAACAGGGATATTCGGCCATTGCTGTAAAAGCCATTGCCAAAACCCTGAGTATGACCATGAAAATCGTTCAATATGCTTATGAAAAGAAAGTCCCCTGCTTTTGCGCAGACCTGACAGTCAACCCGATCTTGGTCGATTGGAATAAATCGGTTGCGGCTCGTTTGTCGCCTTTCCCCAATATGCCAATTGGATTACAGGAAACCAACGGGCATCAGTACTATAAAAATTGGGACAGACTTATGTCCTACCACCCCAAAGCAGGGGCAACGTGGACTAAAACGCAAAAAGGAGTGTATCCTACCGACGCCACTTTTTATGCTCAAAGTGCCGGGATTTTGGAGCCTTCAGCGCATTATGAAGCGTTGTTTGCTAATCCATAAACTTATGACGCCGTTTATCAGATCTGATAGGTTTGACCTAAAATTTTACAAAAATCTTGTGGCGGTACATCACATACAAAACCAGCCAAACGAGTGCTAAACCTCCCAGCGCGTTAAATACTTCGTGCCATTTTTCGGGTAAATGATTATACAGTCCTGCAAAAAGCAATTGAGAAGACTTGCCAAAATCAACAAAACGGCAAAGCAAATAAATGACCAACGAATTCATCCCGATGACCTTGAAGAAAAACGCCCAACGGGTGTATTTTTTTACATCAATGACCCAGTAGAAAAGTACCACCAAGAGACAGGACATTCCGGCTGTAAGTAAAATAAACGAACTCGACCACAAGTGTTTATTGATAGGAAATACCAACGACCACAGCAAACCCGCAGCAATTCCGGTAATTCCAGCCAAACTGAGTTGTGATAATTTTGTAGTGACCGATTGACTAGTTTGTAATAAATCACCCGCCAGACAGCCAAAAATGGTCAGGCACGTCGCCGAAAGTTGGGTAGTCATCGCCAACTCATCGTAGGTGGTTTGCTTCAAACGTCCGGGCATAAAATTGCGGTCGATCCATCCTACTAAATTTCCTTCAAAAGTAAGGTCCCCCGCGCTGAAACCTGGAGCAGGAATGAGCATTAACGCAGTAAAGTACACTACCAAAATGCCAACTGCAATAGATAGCATTTGCTTCCACGTCAGATTCATATAAAGTAAAGCGGCAATAAACGTAGCGATGCCGATACGACCGAGGACGGTTCCGTAACGAATATGAGCTGGGTCAAAAATATCAACGGGGGCGTTTTTGTCTAAAATCCCGAAGAGAAATAGAATAACCATTCGTTTGGCTACTTTTTTTGCCAATTCTGCTTTGGAAATTCCTTTCGCCAAGCCACTTCGGAGGCTGAACGACAGCGAAATACCAGCCATGAAGAGAAACAATGGAAAAATGAAATCGTAAAAAGTAAAGCCGTTCCAATCGGGATGATGAAACTGCGCCGCCACGGCATCAATGAAAGCCCAATTGGTTTTGCCTCCCATCAGGTAAATAAAAGCGCCACCGCCCGAAATCATGAGCATATCAAAACCGCGAAGTGCATCAAGCGAAGCCAAGCGGCCCGGCGTGAAGCCTGATTGAAGATTGGTTTTCATTGGTTAGGTTGTAGTTAATAAGAAGGTTTAGATTTTTATAACACAGAGGTACGCAGAGTGCTTCACAGAGTTACACAGAGAGCATAAAACTCAGTGAAACTCTGTGGTACTCTGTATCCATACTACTTTTAATATTGAGTTTAGGTCTACTGCCGGTTCCGGTACGGAGTTTATAATTACTGCTTATATTCCAAAATCGGTATTTTCCTAAATTTCCTGATTCGGTGAAACGTCAGGTAATTGGCGTCGTGGTTGTTGTGAGCACCGCCCACACCGTCGTCGTAGGCGGTACGGGAGAGGAATACAATGTTTTTGCCTTCAAACAGCCAATCTATGTACTGAAAACCATGTTTGATGGGGTCGGGATGCCGCAATACGATACGTCGCAAATCCCATTTTCGCAGATCTTTGGAACTGAAAAGTGCCTGTGTATTGCGTAAACTTGCAGGGTTTTTACCCACATTGGCGGCTTTTACATCCTGCGGGATGTAGTTGGAAAGCGTCCAGTATAGTTTGGATTTAGGATCGTAGCGAATGGTGAATTTTTTGCTTCCACCCGGAAAAGGCACAAATCCCGTGGCAGGGTCGAAAGTTGCCGATTTTCCATCGGGACTGATACGTACAAAAGCAACTTTTTCTTCCAAGGTCGATTTGTCGTCCACCCGCAAAATATCGACCAATTGTCCTTCCGGAGTGACTACCGCATTTCCTTCAATCCACGCGCCAAAATTTCCACCCAACAACGTAGAATCATACGGCAACATATTGCTTTGCGTCCAATTGGTGGCTTTCATCAGGTCGGCTTCCAATGGGATAGACATCATAAAAGCACCGTATCGTTTGCCCCATTTTTTAATGGGTCCCATGGCATCTTCCATGGCACGCCACAATCGACCGTTGTGTTCGATGAGCGGTACGGGGGCACAGTGGTATTCTCCTGCCAAAAGCAACCCGTTTTCACCGTCGGTGGGTTCGGTCCAGGTAACGCCATTGTCGTTCGATTTTCGGATGATAGTGTTTCCGTGATGTTTGCTTGTGCCGAGAAAATACAGTCTTTGCCGATGCACAAACAGTTTAGACCAAAATTGCCCATTGATTTCTGAAATTTGAACCCATGTTTTTCCCTTATCGGCAGAGCGATAGATTCGTGAAACGGGCCGTTCAAACTCCTTGGAGTTGGGCCCAAACAAATCGTGCGAGGCCAGATAATCACCATTGGGCAAAATACAAAGACTCGGCGAGCCAATATACAATCCCGACGCCGCTGGACTGTAAGCCACCACAGCGCCTGGAACCTGTGCAATAGTAATTGTCCCAACTATTCCTATCCATAACCAACTCAACAAAAGGCACTTTTTCATTCTTCAAATATGTTTGAACTATTTAATCCATGACATAAGTTGTGTGTATCTAAGCTATAGAGCTTAATTTTAGGCTTACGATTTCCAAACGATACGCCCAATGCAATTTGCAGAGAGCGAGCTGAAAAAGCAAATAGAAATACACTTTGACTGTGATAAACGCTATGCCAAACTGATTAGCAGGCTGATTATAGCCTTGTTAAAGCTGCCAGATAGTTGAAATGTACCTGATATTTAGATAGCCATTCGGTATAATTTCAATAAGTTTTCTTAGAAGGGTAAACGAAGCAAATGTTAAGAAAGGGTGTCTAAAAACTAAGATTTCTGTCTTGATATGAGAACAAAAAATAGGCTTTTTTTGTGAAGGTTATCAAATGTCTTGAAATACCTAAATCACCTGCTTTTTTTTGCAAGGAAAGTTATCAAATGGTTATTTAATGTATAATCTTTGAATGACAAAAGTATTCGGCCCGAACGGGAATTGGCTCAATTCATCGCCGAAAACTATACACTCAAAGAAGAAATAAAAGGCGCAAAAATCTACGCCCTAAAACAAAATCAGAGCCAAATTTCTTTGGCTCTGATTAGTGATGTAAAGATAAAATGGACTGACAACTATTGACTGCGGACTCTAGACTGCTTTTGTCGGTATTCCATAAATATCGCACCAGCCATCAACAGCAGCCATGCAAACGCTGCAAATCGGTCAATTTGTTGGCCTGTTTTTACGGCAGGTGGGTCAAACTTAAATTCTATTTTGTGTTTTCCTGCCGGTACAACCATACCACGCAAAATATAATTCGCTCTGAAATGCGGGGCTTCCTGTCCGTCCACATAGGCTTTCCAATCTATACCACCTCGGTAATAAATTTCGGAGAAAATCGCTACTTGGGCAGTTTTTGCATCCGATTCGTATGTGAGTGCATTAGGTTTATAATCAGTCAAACGAATTTTGGCCGTTGTGTCGGGCTGTGACTTAAAGTTTTGCAGTTGCTCTGCAAAACGTTTGTCAACAAAGGCCGTTTGGCGGGGTTCAAATTTGTCTAACGCCTTCAATTCCTCATCGGCGTTATTAACTATTTTTACTTCGTTTACAAACCACGCATTGCCCAGCGCGTCTGGATTCCGCTGTACGGTAGGTTGCCCATCTTG
>JBDHXS010000183.1:0-10568 GCA_039810845.1 Runella sp.
CTAAAACAAGCTCAACAAACTTCGTTCTTGTGGCATACAAGCCCATTTGATTCGATAAATGGTAAGTAAGCACATCCCGCATTAAGGTTTTGTCGGTGTAGCTGGCATTTAAAATCCAATCACTTTCGGCAGGCATTCCCAGAATGGATGCTTTAATGCTTTTATCAGTACCATCGCGGGTTTCAAAACCGTATGGTTTTTTTGGGAAAAACTGCGATGCCGACCCGCGGTGTTCAATCCCAACAATTCCATTAAAACTATTGAAAGGATCTGGCAAGTTGTTGTTAAGCGGGTTTTTATAATAGTTACGATTGCCAGCACCATTATCAATGATACCCATTTTAACATTCACTTTTGGCTCATCTACGATGGCTTTACCCTCTGTGTTAATAACGACGATAGGTAGATTGGAAGATTCAAAATTTTGGGCTTGCAGTGTGGTAAATGTTGCATTAAACAAAAATAAAAATACCAAAAAGTATAGCTTGTACATGGTCGTTGAGTCGTAGTTTTGCTATTACTCCTCAACAGGAGTCAAAAACCATACCACTTTTGCATTTGAGATTTCGTATCTTTGTTGAAAATTTAGGTGTTAAAAATTATCACCATCGAGAAATGGAATCCAAAAGACAACAAAAAGTCGCTCGACAAATTCAAAAAGATTTGAGTGATATTTTTCAAAAAGAAGGCCGAACTTGGTTCGAGAATGCGTTTATTACGGTTACTGTGGTGAGAGTGTCACCTGATTTGGGGGTAGCGAGGGTATATTTGAGTTTTTTAATTGCAAAAAATAAAGGAATTCTTCTCGAACAAATCCAAGAACGCAGTAAATCTATTCGTCAATTACTTGGGCAGAAAATTCGCCATCAGTTGCGTATCGTACCTGAGTTACATTTTTATTTGGACGATACGGCCGAATACGCTGCAAAAATGGATACACTGTTTGCTGGTTTGACAATCCCTCCCACTAAAGAAGAAAATTAGCTTATAGAATTCAGGAGTGAGAATAAAGTTGCTGATTTCTCACTCCTGACTACTCACTCCTGACCTATGACTTTAGAAGATATTCGCCGCGAAATAGACTCCCTCGACGACCAACTTTTGTTATTACTCAACCGCCGTATGGAATGGGTACATAAAGTCGGAGAACTAAAGCGAGCTACCAAAACAGTTATTTATCGTCCTGAGCGCGAGAAAGCGATATTAGATCGGGTCAAAAAGCAAAACAAAGGGCCTCTGACTTCTGATGCCATTGAGGCAATTTATTTAGAAATTTTTGCTGCCGCTCGCAACATCGAACTCCCCGAACGTATTGCTTATCTTGGTCCAGAAGGAAGTTTTACACATCAAGCTGCCGAAAGCCGTTTTGGGGCTATGAGCGAATACATGACGCTTCCGACTATTAAATCTGTGTTTGAAGCAGTTGATACAGGGCGAGCAAAGTTTGGCGTTATACCGATTGAAAATAACCAAGAAGGAATTGTGTATGAGACAGTTGATCTGCTGAATGAAACCAGTATCAATATCGCTGCTGAGTTGAAAATACCCGTACATTTTGCCTTGGCAACGGAATGTGAAAACCCTTCAAAAATAAAGCGGATTTACTCTAAAGACATCGCTTTCAGGCAGTGCCGAGGGTTTCTTAATAAATATTTTGAACAAACACTACCCGAAGAAATTCAGGTAGAATCTACTTCCAAAGCCGCAAAACTCGCCTCCGAAGATCCCGAAAGCGCGGCGATTTGTTCGGTTATTGCGGCTCGATTGTTTAGTTTGCCTGTGTTGTTTGACAACATTGAAGACAACGGAAACAATCGCACCCGATTTTTTATATTGGCTAAAGAATTTGTCAACCAGCGCAGTGATAACGATAAAACTACACTGATTGCTCGACTTCCTGATACTGATAAACCTGGGGTCTTGGCTGGCTTTCTCCAAGATTTTAAACGAGCCAATATCAACTTGACCAAAATTGAAAGCCGTCCCTACAAAGGCAGCGAAGATTTTAATTTTTGGTTTTTTATTGAATTAGAAGGCTATTTCAAGGATGAAAACGTGCAAAAAGTCTTTAAAAAACACCGTAATTATATTAAATGGTTAGGGAGCTATGTCAAAAATGCCTGATGTACTCTTTCTTTAGTATTACACAACTTTTAATTCTTAGTTACCGTGATATGATTTCATGGCAAGATTTTGAAAAAGTACAACTTTGTGCGGGTACTATTGTTCAAGTGGAAGATTTTCCGAAGGCGCGTAAACCTGCTTATAAAATCTGGGTGGACTTGGGCGAAGAGTTAGGAGTAAAACGCAGTTCTGCGCAGATTACCAAACGTTATTCTAAAGAGGAGCTCATTGGAAAACAAGTGGTTTGTGTTACAAATTTTCCGCCGAAACAAGTCGCAGACTTTATTTCGGAAGTATTGGTAACGGGCTTTGTGCTACCAGATGGAGAAGTGATTTTGGCACAATCTGAGCAATCAGTACCCAATGGAACACGTTTGGCGTAAGGGTTTACGTTATCATACTATGAACAAGACGGTTTTGTATCTTATTGTGGCTTTTTGGTTGGGGACTTTTGTATCCTTATTTGGCCAAAACAAATACTCAATCTCTCCGAAACCCGCCCGATTGGATGCTAAAGAAGGGCAATTTATTCTCCCTCAAAACCCGATTATTGCCGTAGCCAGTACCGACCCAGAGCTTCGCCGTATGGCCGAAGGTTTGGCACAACAAATTGGGAAAGTGGCAGGCCGAGACACCAAAGTATTTGCAGGTAACTTCCGCGTGAAAGATGGCATTAATTTTGTGGTGAGCAAGGACGCAAAATTAGGTAGTGAAGGCTATTTTTTGGAGGTTACTCCTAAACGTATCATCATCACAGCCGAGCACTCCAAAGGTTTTTCTTACGGATTAAAATCATTGATGCAGCTCATGCCCAGTGAGATTTTTGGGGCCATCAGAGTCGAAGGCATCAGCTGGAAGATTCCCTGCTGCTATATCGAAGACCAGCCTCATCATTAAGAAGCGATAAAACAGAAAAATAGAATTTCCTTTAGATGTGTTTATGGAAAAAAAAATATTGAGAACTATTGACCTCCGCTTGCTGATAATCTACTGCGTACTGCCTATAGCTTACTGCCTACTTTTTACCGCTTGCCAATCTCCTACCGCTACCCAGCCCAAAGCCCCTGTAGAGGCATACCAACATACCAACATGCAAATTCAGAGCGAAAAACATAAGTCCGTGGTTCATGTGCCTGTCGAACTTTCGATTGCTGAGCTTTCAAGGCACCTGAATGCTCAAGTACAGGGACTAATTTATGAAGACAATGACCGACAAGAGGGGTTCAAGATTAAAGTGTGGAAACGTGCTCCTATTGTCGCAGATGCCCGTGATTCTTTACTGTTTTATACTGTACCTCTCAAAATATGGGGCGAAAAAACATATCAAGTTTTGGGTATTTCAGGAGCGCAAGCAACCGAATTTCAAATTAATCTCAAATTTATGACCCGTTTTGGGATAGACCCCGATTGGAAAGTTCGCACGCAGACAGTATCAGCGGGATTTGACTGGGTGACTAAGCCAAGCATCAAAATAGCTGGAATTGAGGTTCCCATTACGGGAATCATCAGTCGTAAAATCTCCGAAAATCTAAAGAAATTTTCCAAAGCAATTGATGACAATATTCGACAAAACTTTGTAGTAAAACCTTATATTTTGCAAGCTTGGAACTTGATTCGAGAACCTCGCCTGCTTTCAGAACAGTACAGAACTTGGCTGGTCATTACTCCTACTGATATTTTGATGACGCCATTCAACATCCAAAATGGAAAAATAAGTGCCACGCTTGGTATCCGAGGTTTTACTCAAACGCTAACAGGTGAAAAACCAACTATAAAACCTGCAACGGATGTACCTAATCTCATCATCACAACCGATGTGCCTCATGGCTTTCAGATTGGGTTAATAGGAGTTGTACCTTACGAAGAAGCTTCAAAATTTGCGGCCGCTCAGTTTATCGGAAAAACTTTTGATTTTAAAGAAGGTAAGTACAAAATAGAAGTGACAAGTATAGATATTTATGGTCAAAATGATAAACTTGTCATTAAAGCAGGGTTAAAGGGAAGCATCAATGGCGTAATTTATTTGAAGGGAATTCCTTACTACGATAACAATACGCGTATGTTATCTTTGAAAAATGTGGACTATGATTTGGATACCCGAAGCGTACTCATTCAGACAGCTAATTGGTTGTTACAAGGGAAGTTTGCCAAACAAATTGAACAGCAATTCGTATTTCCAGTAGGCCCTCAAGTAGATGAGGCACAAAAAGCTATTCGTCAACAACTTACTAATCGTAAAGTAGCAAAAGGAATAGATTTTGGAGGACGTTTAGACACACTTGATCCCGACCAAGTTTACCTGACCCCCAGCTCTTTGGTTGCATTGATTGTAGCTAAAGGGCGCATAGAAATCAAAATTGATGGACTCCTTTAAGTCAAAAAAATGAGCCTCTATTTATGGTTTTTACGATTTTTTTCTTTTTATTTGATTTTTAAAGAGCACAACTCTTTATAGCTTTGTGCCCGATAGCGTAATCAGAGCTGTCTTATCGTTCCGCGCTCGAAGAAAGTCGGCAGTGGAAAGGAAAGTCCGGACAGCATAGAGTACCGTACTTCCTAACGGGAAGGCAAATTGTTGGCGACGACAATTTGACAGCAAGTGCAACAGAAAAGAAACTACCGTTTCGGTAAGTAGTAAGTAGTATGCGGTAAGTAGTAAGCGGTAAGCGGTAAACGGTAAGCAGTAGCGATACTGTCTTCACTGTAAACTGTGAACTGTAAACTGCAAACTGTAAACTGCAAACTGTAAACTGTACATCGGAAAAGGTGAAAAGGTAGGGTAAGAGCCTACCGCTCGGCTGGTAACAGACGAGGCACGGCAAACCTTACGGGCTGAAAGACCAAATAAGTGCCGATTTTAGAGCTACTCGCTCTAATCCTCTTTAGAGAGGTGTTGGCATGGGTAGGTTGATAGATTTCAGCGGTGACGCTGGAACCAGATAAATGATAAGAATCCTGATGTATATCGGGAAACAGAATCCGGCTTATAGGCTCGATGCGCTATTATTAAAAAAATGTTTGTATTACCCCTTTTGCAGTAAACAACGCTCATTGCCCATGAAAAAAATTAATTTACTGTCCACTCTATTTATGTTATCGTTGGCACTGACGAAAATCAATGCCCAGTCACCTACTCCTAAAGGGGCAGGTTATGAAGGTCCTAATAAATTGAATACGTGGGCACTTACCATTACCCCTGCGCTCACGCAGTTCTATGGCGATTTGCGTCAACACGACTTTAAATTGGGCCCAGAAGAAAAGATTACTGGTGGCTTAGGTCTCGCTTTACATAAGCAAATTACCCCGATTTTTGGGGCCAGTGTCAATTTTTGGACAGGTAATCTCAACGGTTCGAAGCAACGCATTTATAATGCTCATTTTGAAAGTAAAGGGTTTCTTCAAACTTCTATTAATGCTCACGCAAATTTGAAGCCTATCTTGTTTGGATATGAGAAATTGAAGCGTTGGAAATGGGATGTTTATGTGGGCTATGGATACATGTGGTTCAATTCTCGAGTATACCGCCTTGGTACCAATAACGGAGTTGAGCTTATTCGTAGTAATACAAACAGAAGTTCCAAAACGGCTGGAGAATGGGAACGTGATGGTTCTACCTATACCCGTGAGATTGTTTTTCCGTTAGGCTCAGCCATTCATTTTGAGGCATCACCTCGTATTGATATTGGGCTTGATTTTACCCTCAACCACGTCAATTCTGAAAAATTGGATGTGACCTACGGGGGTGGAGGTACTGAACAGTATCCAAGACAAGATATTTGGTTGTTTAAAAAAGGAGATTCTAAACAAGATAAGTGGGGAAGCATCGGCCTTTCAGTGACTTATAAAATAGGCAAAAATGCAGTGATGGCGAAAAAAGATGCCAAAGGCAATTGGGTACATGATCCTACCAAAGGACGTTATCATTTGCGTTACACCAACCCATTAGCGTTGATTGCTCCGCCTTACAACCCTACTATGAAAGATGCAGATTCTATTTCTAAAGCAAATATGCCTAAGCCCGTTGATCCACGGTTGTTTACTGATTCAGACGGAGATGGGGTAGCAGACCTTTTTGATAAAGAGCCAAGTACTCCTGCTAATAGTATCGTATCGGGTGGTGGAGTTGCGATGGATCTTAATAAATATGTCAGAGATATCATTGAGAAAAATTTGCCTAAAGAAGAATGTGAAGCAATGTTTGGAAACATTGAGTTTGATACAGATAAGGCAATTATAAAAGACCCGTCACAGCAAATCCTCAAACAAGTAATTGATTTGCTTAACTTACGTCCAAACTGTCGCGCAGTAATCGTAGGACACACTGACGCTCGTGCTTCTGACAATTATAATGTTCAACTTTCTAAACGCCGGGTAGAGGCTGCAAAACGCTATTTGATTCGCAATGGAATGCAAGATCCAAGCCGTATCACAGTTGAATACTATGGTGAGTTGCGTCCGATTTCTGATAATAAATCAGTAGAGGGTATGACCCGCAATCGCCGTGTCGAAATTCGGATTCTTCCAATGAGCGACTTGCGTTCCAAATATCCTGCTGGTTTCCGTACAGGAAAGAAGAAAGAGCAGGAACCTGGAAAAGCAGCTAAAGAGCCTAAGCAAAAAAATTAAAGTGTATCTATCCACTCATTGATAGTGAAATAAAAACCAAGGTGTAGTTAATAATAGGCTTTGTATGCAAATACAAAGCCTATTTTGTTTTTAATGAAAAACACAGTACTTTTGCGCCCACGTTTCACACGAAGGACGTGTTCCTTCATATCGTAAACTTTACAAATACAATGGTAAGAATTCGTTTAGCGCGTCGCGGACGCAAAAAAGCGGCAATGTACGACATCGTCGTAGCCGATGCCAGAGCACCACGAGATGGTCGCTTTATTGAGAAATTGGGAACATATAATCCCATTGCAAACCCTATGAAAGTTGTTTTGAACGTTGATAAAGCGGTGAAATGGCTTCTTAACGGTGCACAACCTACAGATACTACTCGCTCAATTTTGAGCCATGAGGGAGTAATGTTGCGTAAGCACTTACAGGTGGGTGTTAACAAAGGTGCTATTACACAAGAAGTAGCTGACGAACGATTTGAAGCTTGGAAACAAGAAAAATTAGGTCGAGTTGAAACCAAAAAAGAAGGCTTGAATAAAAAACAAGCTGATGCCAAACAAGCACAATTGGATGCCGAACGTAAGGTAAATGAAGCACGTGCGGCTGCTATTGCCAAGAAAAATGTGGTAGAAGAAGCACCTGCTGCTGAAGCTCCTGCGGAAGACGCGGCTGAATAATCTAGAAAGTCTTATAAGTGGTATGAGTCTGCTCAAAACAGGCTCATACCATTTTTTGTATAATATAAATCATGCAGCACAACGACTGTTTTCAATTAGGGCATATTACCCGTACGCATGGTACGCGTGGTGAGGTAGTTATTTATTTGGATGTAGATTACCCCGAAGATTACGACGAACTGGAGTCAGTATTCGTAGAGATAAAAGGGCAATTGATTCCTTATTTTGTGGAAAGTATCAACGTTCAAAAAGGGAGTAAAGCGATTGTAAAGTTCGAAGATATTAACTCTATCGAATCGGCTACTCCTTTGATTAATTGCTCGCTATTTTTGCCAGAAGACAACTTGGACGAATTGGATGGGTCGCAGTTTTATTACCACGAAATCATAGGTTTTAAGGTAGTTGATGATAGATTGGGAGAATTGGGAACGGTTACCACTGTTTATACAATGGCTACTCAAGATTTAATTGCGATGAATTATCATAATCATGAAGTGCTTATTCCTGTAAATGATACGATTGTGCCAAGTATAAACCGCCAACAGAAGGTGCTCAATGTACATTTGCCTGAAGGGCTGTTGGAGGTTTATACAGAAGAAGCTAATACCTTGGCTGATGACGATGATACCGAGACAGAATAATTCTTAGATTTATTAGGTTACTTGACTACAGGATTTTTAGTATGCGAATAGATATAATCACTTGTTTACCACGTCTTTTAGATAGTTTTTTTGAACATTCTATTCTAAAGCGGGCCCAGGAGGCAGGGCATGTAGAAGTATATGTGCATGACTTACGCGATTATAGCCTAAATAAACAACGTCAAGTGGATGATTATGCTTTTGGAGGAGGTGCTGGAATGGTGATGACTATTGAACCGATTGCGCGTTGTATTCGCCAACTTCAAAGCGAACGCAATTACGATGAAGTGATTTATGTAACACCAGATGGTGAAAGATTTGCCCAAAAAACAGCGAATCGTTTGTCAATGGTCGAAAACCTAATCATTCTTTGTGGGCACTATAAAGGTGTTGACGAACGAGTGCGAGAGCATTTTATTACCAAAGAAATTAGTATAGGTGATTATGTACTTTCAGGCGGCGAACTAGCCGCTTGCGTGATTGCCGATTCCATTATTCGGCTGATTCCAGGTGTCCTTAATGACGAAACCTCTGCCCTTACCGATTCTTTTCAAGACAATTTATTAGCTCCACCTGTTTATACCCGTCCTGCCGATTTTGAAGGCTGGTCGGTGCCTGATATTCTTCTCTCTGGGCATGAAGCCAAAATCGCTGATTGGCGTTTTCAACAATCATTAGACAGAACCCGTACTCGTCGTCCTGACTTATTGCCATAAGAAAATGGCACGAAATTTGTGAATACTCCCTTAGATGTAGTCTTGTTTATCTTCTTCTGATTAGGCTACTTGTGCTAAATAAAAAACTCCTCATTTTAAGCTACTTAGAGTAGTGTAATTCTTTTTGGTATAGTTTTTGTCCAGTTATACTTGACGAAAAACGCCTACTAAGGCCAACGAAAGGAAAAGAGAAAGTTTTAGAAAAATTTTCTTTCGTTGCTTTTACAGGCAGCTTTCGCTGGAAGTGCTGTTATATCATTGGCAATACTTTACCCTACTCTTTATGTTATTTTTCTACAAATGTCCTCATGGATTCAACCCTGTGTTGAGCCACTTTGCAAACGCCATTGTATCTAAATGGCAAGCTATTCTACCTGTACTACTCGTGTTAGGTGGGTTTTCTTTTGAAGGCTTTGCCCAAAATCCACTTTCTTCGGCAGGCAAATTTAACGTCTTTACACAAAGTAATGTTACGTTGGTCACAAACGAAAGTGAAGGCCCTATTGCTATCGGTGGCAACCTGACAGTCGCAGGTAATTATCAGGTTGCCTTTACAAATGTAGGAGATTTGACGGTGGGTAATATACCCATTGGCTTAGTAGTAGCAGGGGGAGTAACACTTACTTCTGGACAACTACAAGTAAATAACAAGGGCTATGTAAAAATAGGTACTTGTACAGGGTTAACTGTATGGTATAAGGATAATAACAATGCCTTTTCGCCTATTCGTATTACTAAATCTTCCGATGGTTATCCTAGTCCATCGGCATGGATTCAAATAAATACGCAAGCAGATGGTTGGCCTGGATATGGGCAACCCAACCCTGTAAGTGCCTCAAATAACCCCGTTTGTGAAGCAAGCCCGATTAATTTTAGTTCAGCTTTTACTACCCTCAAAACTAACTCCACTAACCTTGCTCAATGCCAAGGGGTAGCCTTAGTAACCGAAAATGCCAATGGAGACGTATTGAATAATATTTCTGGCCAAAACCTATATTTAGATTTACCAGCTAATCCTACAGCCGCAAAGCCTCGGATTTGGAATGTAGAGGGTACGGCTCTCAATAGTATTAATGAACTTAATTTACGTTTTACTCCTACTGCTAACGAGCCGCTGATTATTAACGTCTCTACGGGACCATCTTTTACTTGGAATGTCAAAAACCAGAATGTTTCGGGTGCAATGAAATATATCATTTGGAATTTTCCGAATGCTACTACTTTAAATATTGAGGGGAATGCCACTATTGAAGGAAGTATTTTGGCTCCTAATGCCTCTGTTGTAAAGACTGTAAATCAGTCGAATATTGAAGGTCAATTGATTGCGCAAACATACAATCAGTCAGGTGGTGAAATGCATCACTATCCATTTGAAGGAAATGTGGATTGTGCCTCAACAGTTTGCGTAAAACCTAATGTTGGAAAAGACACAACTATCTGTGTATCATCTATACAGCTAAAAGCTCCTCAACAAGATGAAACTTGGGCTTTTGTTTCCTCAAATAATGGTAATACCCCCACAATTACGATGGGAGGCCTTGCTTCGGGGCTGACAGTATCAGGACAATATAAGTTTGTTCTCAAGAAAACACAAGATGCTAATTGTAGTGATACCATCACTGTCACTAAAGCTAATTTCCTAATTGCGTCGCTGAATGACTATGAAATTTGCCCAGGCGAAATTTTAACATTTGGTTATCAGGGGCTTTCCAATGTGACATACAAATGGAGTAATAATACAACTGGGTCTACCATAACAGTAAGCCCCTCACAAACAACTAAATATA
>JBDHXS010000184.1:0-10557 GCA_039810845.1 Runella sp.
TGGGGTGCTTCTTGTTTACGGGCGACGATGTTTTTAAGAAAATCAAGGTGTTATCGGGAGGGGAGAAATCGCGGGTTGCGTTGGCAAAAGTATTGGTGTCTCAAGCCAATTTCTTGTTGCTCGATGAGCCTACCAACCACTTAGACATGCAGTCGGTAAACATTCTCATTCAGGCGCTTCGTCAGTACGAGGGGTCGTTTGTGGTGGTTTCTCACGACCGTTTCTTTGTGGAAGCCATTGCGGAGAAAATTTGGTACATCGAAGAAAAAGAAGTGAAAGAATACCCCGGTACCTACCAAGAGTACGAGTGGTGGCAAGAAGAACGCCAAGAAGAAGTGGTAGCAGCCCCAGCGGAAACGGTAGCCGTGCCGACACGTTCGGCGCCAGCCCCAGCGAAGAATACGTCTTCGGGCTCGTCGCATCAGCAAAAGACACTTCAGAAAAAAATCACCCAACTCGAACAAGAAATCGACGAGTTGGAAAAACGTAAGAAAGAAGCGGAAGCACAGTTGGCTGACACTGCCATTTACAGTGATGCGGCGAAATTGGCCGAAGTGAATAAAAAATACACCGAAGTCCAGCAAAAAGTTGCGGCGACCACCGACGCTTGGGAAAATGCCATGATGGATATGGAGGAGTTGGGGTAGTTAAAACAAAGGCCCTCCAAGTTTCCAAAACTTGGAGGGCCTCATCTCAGCATATACTCGTCGTTTCGTCGGGTTTTGAGCAACCCTTTGCACGGGGTCGGGTTTTGAGAAACCCTTTTCACTTTTAATTCTTCATTCGAGATAGTTTCTCATAATCGAGTGCCGTAATCAGACTTCCCTTCATTTCGAGAAGATGTTCGTCCTTAAAATCGGAAAGTGTACGGATGACTGTTTCGGTGGCGGTACCCACGATACTCGCTAAATCTTCGCGGGTGATGGCAATGGCAAAAGGCTTTGTTTTATCTTCTTGGTAGCGATTGGCTAGCATTATCAGCGCTTCGGCTACGCGTTTTCGTACGGAGTTGTAGGCAAGTTTCAGCAATCGCTCTTCCCGCTCGCGCACTTCATTGGAAAGCATTTTGATGAACTTCGTGGCTACGTCGCGGTTGTTGTAGAGAAGGCTATTAAATTCATCTTTGGGAATGATAACCACTTCACTGTCTTGCAGCGACACGGCCGATTCTTGGTAGGGAGTGTTTTCCAATAAATCTAAATACCCAAAAAAATCGCCAGGTTTGTGAAGCTCTACAATGTATTCTTTCCCAAACTCATTGGTCTTTGAGTTTTTGATTTTTCCACTTTTTAAGAAATAAACAGCATTGGGATAACTTCCCTCCGAATACACCGTTTCGCGCTTTTTATAGAGCTTCGTTTTTTTGTTTTCGGACAGTTTTTTGAGTGATTCAAACGATTTTACTTCGTTCAAAAACTGCGTCAGACCTTCTTCCGTACGTGAATACTCTGTTTTGAGCAAATCGTTTTTACGCAAGCGCGTTTCGACCGCACTGAGCAGCTCTACGTCATCGTAAGGTTTGGTCAAATAATCGTCTGCCCCAAGGGTCATTCCTTTGCGGTAATCGGCTTTTTCAGCTTTGGCCGTTAAGAAAATAAAAGGAATACTCGCCGTTTCAGCTTCTTTACTGAGCAAATGCAACACCCCGTAGCCGTCGAGTTCGGGCATCATAATGTCGCAAATAATCAGGTCAGGCTGCTGTTCTTGAGCGATTTTAATGCCTTTCTTACCGTTTTCTGCCGTTAGTACATTGTAGTGTGCTAACTCCAAAATTTCGGTCGTATTCTCCCGCATGTCGGGATTGTCTTCTATCAGTAGAATGGTCTTCATTTGGCTAACAATTCGGAAGGTCGAGAGACACCGTCGTTCCTTGATTCAATTGACTCGTAAGCTGAATTTCGCCTTGCATCAACTGAATGTATTTCTTTACAATGTTTAGTCCAAGGCCAGTTCCTTGTATCGTCCCAGAGTTGTGCGCGCGGAAAAAGCGGTCAAACACATACGCTTGGTCTTGTTCGGGAATCCCAATGCCTTGGTCTTGTACTTCAAAGTGAACGGTTTTTTCTTTTTTAGATGAACGTAAGAAAATCTGCTTGCCCGCGTCCGAATATTTGGAGGCGTTTGAAAGCAAATTGATGAGTACATTTTTAAGTAAATGACGATCGACACACACTTCAGAATCACCTTCGTGGGTGTATATAATCTGCTGGTTTTCTTTGCAAACCGATTTGAGCTCGTCCACCAATTCTTTGCAAAAATCAGTAACAGGAAACACAATCGGCACGTTGCGGATTTGTCCTTCTTCGAGCTTGCCGAGCGACAAAAAGTCGTTCAGAATTTCGGTGAGATTCGTAACGGTCGATTTGATTCGTTGCACGTGCTTTTGACGTTTTTCGTCCTCTTCGGCGTGCGTATAACGTCCAATCAACGACGCAGATGACAGTATGGTTGCTAACGGCGTACGGAATTCGTGCGAGGCAATCGTCACAAATTTCGTCTTCATGTCGTTGAGTTGGCGCTCTTTCTCCAACGCCCGCATCACTTCTTGTTTCGACTGCTCAATTTCCTCCAGCGCATGTGCCAGTTCACGGGTGCGTAGCTGCACGCGCTCTTCCAAATCGGCGTTGAGGCTTTGGATCTGGCGGTGCGCTTCCAGCAATGCTTCTTCTTGTTTTTTGCGCAGCGAAATGTCGATAATAAAACTTACAATGTATTCTCCGTCGCTGGTTGCGAACGGGCTTAAACTTACTTCTATGGGAAATTCGCTATTGTCTCGACGGCGTGCGCTAAGTTCTAAATTACTTCCCATGCTCCTGGCATGCGGATGCTGGGCGTAATTCATGCGGTGATTGACGTGATTACGGGCATAGCGTTGAGGAATTAAAATCTCAATTTTTTTGCCAAGTAACTCCTCTTCTGAATAACCAAACAGTTCTTGCGCTTTGGGGTTTATCAGTTGCATTGCCCCCCACGAATCCACGACAATAATTCCCTCCGTTGCACTTTTAAAGAGTGCATCTAACATTTCGATGTGTCTTCTCATCGCTTGGGTTTGCTGAATAAATACTTCTAACATACCAAATACGGAGGTTGCGGTGATTTTTCCAAAAAGTATCTCAAAATGTTTGGCTAAAAATGGCTGTTTGTGGTATATCGCCCCACAAACGTGCATCAAACGCCATACTAATATTACGGATGAAAGAGCGGCCTTCAGGCGTTACTTTGAGGTGATAGGGCTCAATGCTAACAAGGCCATCTTTTTCGGGTTCTTCAAGCCGAGTGAGCGCTTCGTAAAGCGCTTGACATTGGTCTTTGGCATCGAACCAAGTCGTCTCGAAATGGCACATCAGTTGTAAAATATGACGTCGTAAAATTAAATCTTCCCGCGTCAGAACGTGGCCTCGGAAAATAGGTAACTCGTTAGCATTGAGACGTTCGTAGTATTTCTCGACCGTTTTTTCGTTTTGACCGTACCCCCACCAACAATCCCCGATGGCCGACACGCCCAAGCCCACCAGCAAACGCGTCTGGGTGGTGGTATAGCCCATAAAATTGCGGTGGAGTTTTTTATCTTCAAGGGCCTGATAAAGTGTATCTGTTTTGAGTGAAAAGTGATCCATCCCGATGTCGTGATACCCCACTGACTCTAAGGCCGCACGACAGGCTTCATAAATCGCTAATTTTTTGGTGGCATCTGGTAAGTCGGCTTCGGTAAATTTGCGTTGACCTGGTTTTACCCAAGGTACGTGGGCGTAGCTGTAAAGCGCAATGCGGTCGGGACGAAGCTGAATTACTTCACCGATGGTTTGGGTCATTCCTTCTACTTGCTGCCGTGGCAATCCGTACACCAAATCGTAGTTGACAGACGTATATCCAATTTCGCGAGCCTTTTCGGTGACGTGTTTTACTTGTTCGTACGTTTGAGGGCGGTTGATGAGATCAAGAATAACGGGATTGAAATCTTGCACTCCAATGCTAATCCGACGAAAACCGAGTTCAAACAACGTTTGAAGGTGCGCGTCGGTTGTACTCGCTGGGTGCGCTTCAAACCCAAATTCGTGCTTAGGATGGATGTCAGCTTTTTCAAACAAACTCGAAATCAGCGTTCGGAGATTCTCAGGACTAAAAAACGTGGGCGTTCCTCCTCCTAAGTGCAACTCACGGATTTGGGGGCGGCTCGGCAAAAAATCGAGGTAAAGCTGCCATTCTTTCAAGACGGCTGCAATGTACGGTTGTTCTACTTTGTGATTGACCGTGATGCGGGTATTGCAGCCACAGTAGGTGCATAAACTTTCGCAGTACGGCAAGTGGATATAGAGGCTAATGCCCTCGGAAGTATTGCTGATTTCAAAGATGTCTTTTACCAAGTCTTTCCACCGAGCTTCGGTAAGTGGGGTTTTATCCCAATATGGTACGGTTGGGTAACTTGTATAGCGAGGCCCAGGCACGTTGTATTTTTGAAGTAGTTGCGTGTTCATGGCAAATAGGTGTTTTACCAAAAATGCACGCTATTGAAAAAGTAAAATATGATAATTGTCAGGCAATTGGTAAAAAATATCAGTTTACTTTCTATGACAAATAGGAATTTCGTGTACTTCCAAGCCCAATAGCGGCCAGCCTGTTACTTCTAAACCACGTAAAATCAGTAAAACAGCGATTGTTGCTACAAAAACTGGCATGAGCCGACGGGCACGGTTGCGAAGCGAGTAGGAAAATAAATTTTTAGCAAACGCTACGGCACTCATAGCAGGAAATGTGCCCATTCCAAATAAAGCCATAAACAAAGCTCCTTCGACAGGATTACCTGTAGCGACGGAGCTGATAAGTGCCATATATACTAAGCCACAGGGCAGAAGACCATTGAGCATTCCGAGTAGGAATAAGGCTGAAAAACTACGATTGTGGAGTAAACTTCCCAGCTTTTTCTTAACGATTTGAACTCCTTTTTGAAGAAAAGAAGGAGGGGCTAATTGGTCGAGCCATTGAGAGGAATAAGCGACTGAGCCAAGCATAATCACGCCTGTGCCGATGGAAAGACTCCGTTGCAATCCCGCCAAATTGAGTGCATTACCGACAAATCCCAACAAGAATCCTAAAAATGCGTAAGTAAAAGCGCGCCCACTATTATACAATAAAATTCCCGCCAATTTCCCGAATTTCGACCGCTGATGCACTGGCAATGCCAGCGCAATTGGTCCGCACATACCAACGCAGTGCAGGCTACTCATTAGGCCAAGGGAAAAAGCGAGGTAAAACATAGTTTGGAGTGTCGAATTTCAAATGCAGACGGGGTCGCCCGTGCGATGTCGAAGTACAATCATTCGACATTTTGCACTCTACATTTCTACATTTAAATATTTACAGTTCCTTCGTTCCAATAGCTTACGCCGTTGGCTTGCCAATCAATCTGAATTTGATAGCGACCTGCGGGGGCTTTTTGGGTCGAGATAAACTGACTCCCTGATTTGTCAGGTTGAATCTTTATTTTAAAATCTTTGCGATTATCGGAAGGGCAATAGAAATTTATTTCACCGCTAATTTCCTTCTTATCAGCAGGATATTGAATTTTAATTCCATCTGCTACTACCTCCCATTTGAGGGGTGTAGCAAGCTGTTTGGTATGGGCAATTTTATCTATTCGACCCTGATAACGAAGCTCTTGCTCGTAATAGTCTTCAGAGACTAAATCTATTTTTTGGATGACACTCATGCCGACCATAGCCAGTATCATCAATACAAACAGGCCATAAAAAGCCCAAATGCCAGTACCCCAAGAGATTTTCATGTTATTTAGTGATTTGTGAACGGTAGTTGGTGGCTGGTGATTGGCAAATACAATGATACTGCCCACTATTCACAAGCCACCAATCACTATTCTTCTGGTGCAATAAAGGTTGTTTTAAACTCTTCGATAGGTTTGTTGTTGGCATAAATCGCCAACTTAACGTCGGTTCTTCTGTTTTTGATTTCAGATTTTGGAATCGTAATAAACACCGAACCTTCCACCATTCCTGCGGCTTCTAAGTTGAGATTGGGAACACCTGCGAACTTCAACGTGCCTTTGGGAAACAACAAGCGCATTTCGGGTTCAATCGGGTGGTTGGTTTTGTTGAACAACTTAAAGGTGTAAAGATTACTTACGGTACCGTCAGGGTTTTCGATAAAGCGAGAACCCGGGGCGCGGAAAAGCGTTGTTTCGGTGTCGTCACGGGTCAAAATAGCATACCCAAGCCCTATCCACAAGGCACTCAAAACAACAGCATAAGCGATGGTACGGGTAGTAATAAGTTTGCTCTTCCCGCTTGAAATATTGTTTTCAGAATCAAAGCGAATCAATCCTTTAGGAAGACCTACTTTATCCATGATATTGTCGCAAGCATCAATGCAAGCTGTGCAGTTGACACACTCCATCTGAGTACCATTCCGAATATCAATACCCGTAGGACATACATTCACACACTGAAAACAGTTGATACAATCGCCTGCGGTGCGTTCTACGCCTTTTCTAATTTTTTCGCGTGGTTCGCCCCGTTTATAATCGTAGGCAATCACCACCGAGTTTTTATCAAGTAATACACCTTGCAAACGACCGTAAGGGCATACTACAGTACAGGCTTGATCACGCAGCCAGGCAAAATTCCAAAAGAAAACCAGTGTAAAGGCACAAATTCCTAAAAATAAGGTTAAATGCTCCGATATAGGCTCCAAAATTATACGTTCGAGGCGGTCAATACCCACAAAATAGCTTAATAAGAGATTCGCAATCACAAAAGAAACGACAAAGAAAACAACTGCTTTAACAGTTCTTTTGATGATTTTATCATTCGTCCAAGGAGCTTTTGCAAGGGCACGTTGTGCTTTCCAATCCCCTTCAATGACGTATTCAATTTTACGAAAAACCATTTCCATAAAAACTGTTTGAGGGCATGCCCAACCGCACCAAACCCGTCCAAAAACAGTAGTAAATAGCACAATAAACACAAAAAAGGAAATCATCATTAACCCAAACAACCAGTAATCTTGAGGCCCGATGAAGAGTCCAAATACAATAAACTTACGTTCTAAAATATTGAATAAGAAGAGCGGCTGACCATTCACTTTCAAGAATGGAAGCCCAAACATTACTGTCAATTGAAAAATAGTAAACCACACGCGGCGATTATGCCATTTTCCCATTGGTTTTTGAGGATAAAACCAGTTTCTTTTCCCAGTAGTATCATCGACAGCCGCAAAACTATCGCGGAACGATTCGTCGAAGTCGGGGTGTGTATCGAGGGGTTGCATAATGAGAATGAAAAAAATGGCGAGTGTAGATGGGGGCGCCCGTGCGATGCAGAATGTCGAATAAAAAACACCATTCGACACTCTGCACTCTAAATTCGACATTCAATTTGACACTTATTTTGCTGCTACGGTACTATCCGCTGCTGCGACTTCTTCTTTGTAAATCTCTCCTTGCGGAGCTTTAGGAGTAGCAGGTTTTGAACCTTTCAGTGAAACAATGTAGCTGGATACTTGTTGCATCTTGAGCGGATTCAACTGCTTTTCCCAGGCAATCATCCCTTTTTCAGGAACACCGTATTTGATGGTTTTGAACACATTTTTGATGCCACCACCATGTAGCCAATACTCGTCTGTAAGATTAGGACCTACCGTTCCTCCTCCGTCGGCAGCGTGGCAAGCGGCACAATTGGCAGTAAAAATGGCTTTCCCTTCTTCAATGGTTTTGGCATCTGTCAGTAATGTGACCGAATTTTCATTGATTTTAGCTGCCGCTTTTTCCAAGAACGCCGTTTTCTTTGCTTCTACAATTTGGGTTTCTTTTTCCAATTCGGCCATTGGTAAATCGCCAATACCTGTCAGGTGATATATAATCAAGTAAATCACCGCAAATACAATCGTTCCTTGAAACAAGAAGGCGAGCCAAGGCGGCATACGGTTGTCGAGTTCGTGAATACCATCATAATCGTGACCTTGAATCAAGATACGTTGTTCGTCTTGTAGCTGTACTCCAAAGCCCGACCAACGTTGCCACCAGCGGGTACTAAAGAGCGGTGCAGACTCCCCACGTAAATCTTCTTTAGGTTCAGTGGCATTTTGGGGGTTTGATATTTTGCGAAGGAGCATTAGCACTTGTACCAAGATGACAATGATGGCAACAATAACCAGAACCAATAGCGAGATAATCAGGTAGTTGATTAACTCTTGATTGCCCGCTTTTTTAGGTTCTTCTTGGGCAAATGTAACAGCAGAGATAAGAAGCAACAATACAGTAGAAAGTCCACGACGAATCGTACCGTCTTCAAGTGGGAGATGGCTTATTTGCTGAACGGTCTTTTTGTCCATCCGAACAAGATACCAAACCAATCCTACAAAGATGCCCGCAAAAATCAGTAGTCCAATGAGCGGATAGATAGACACCCCGTCAATTGTTTGGAGGTAGTTTCTGAATTTCATGTTTTTATTGATTTTTGATGTCAGTACCAAGGCGTTGTAAATACGCAATAAGTGCAATGATTTCTTTGTCAGCGTTAGCTTTGATACCGTCTTTTTTAAGGTTGGCTACAATTTGATCAGCTTGTTTTTCGGCATCGGCAGTAGCAACGTCTTCGTAGCCCTTATCGTAAGGAACACCCAACGTTTGCATAGCACTGATTTTGGCCGATGTAGTACTCAAGTCGAGATTATCTTCCAGCAACCATGGGTATTTAGGCATAATCGAGCCTGGCGACATACTGGTAGGATCTTCCATGTGGTTGTAGTGCCACGAATCGGGATATTTGGCTCCCAAACGGTGTAAATCTGGTCCAGTACGTTTGGACCCCCACTGGAACGGGTGATCATAGACAAATTCGCCTGCTTTGGAGTATTCGCCATAGCGTTCAGTTTCGTTACGGAAAGGACGTATCATCTGAGAGTGACAAGTATAGCAACCCTCTCGTACGTAAATATCACGCCCGTGCAATTCAAGCGGAGTGTAAGGTTTTACGCTTTCGATAGTAGGCACGTTAGACTCTACCATAAATGTAGGGACAATTTCGATAATTCCCCCGATGATTACCGCAATAAGCGAACAGATGGTTAATAACACAGGCTTGCGCTCAAACAAGCGACTATGCCAAAATTCGTTGGCTGGCGGATTCCAAATAGATTTAAGAGAAGCTGCACGAGCCGTTTCGCTTCTGATAAGTTTGCCGCTGAGGGCTGTCATGGCCAAGTTGTAGGTACCCACTAAAAACCCGATTAAGAACAGTAGCCCACCCACACCACGCAAAATATAGAAAGGAATCAACTGAGTGACGGTTTCAAGGAAGTTAGGATATTTGAGAAAACCCTCTTCTGTAAATTCTCTCCACATCGAGGATTGTGTCCAACCTGCCCAATACATGGGTACTGCGTAGAAAATAATACCCAATGTACCAATCCAAAAATGGAAGTTAGCCAATTTTTGCGAATACAAAGGCCGTCCATATAGACGAGGAAACAACCAATACATGATGGCAAATGTCATAAAACCATTCCAACCGAGAGCACCTACGTGTACGTGCGCCACAATCCAGTCGGTATAGTGTGCAATAGCACTGATATTTTTGAGAGAGAGCATCGGCCCTTCAAATGTGGCCATACCGTAGGCAGTAACCGCCACCACCATAAATTTCAGTACTACATCTTCGCGCACCCTATCCCAAGCACCACGCAATGTAAACAAGCCATTAATCATCCCCCCCCAAGAAGGAGCAAGGAGCATTACTGAGAATACGACTCCAATCGATTGCGCCCAGTCGGGCAAAGCGGTATAAAGCAAGTGGTGAGGCCCAGCCCAGATATAGAGGAATATCAATGACCAAAAGTGGACAATCGAAAGACGATAGGAATAAATGGGACGGTTGGCAGCTTTAGGCAAGAAATAATACATCAAACCTAAATAAGGTGTTGTTAAAACGAAAGCAACTGCATTGTGTCCATACCACCATTGCACAAGAGCATCCTGAACACCTGCATACCAAGAGTAGCTTTTGGTCAACGAAATAGGCAACTCAATACTGTTTACCACATGGAGCATAGCTACTGCCACAAACGATGCCAAATAAAACCAAATAGCGGCATAGATGTGTTGGACACGACGCTGTAACATGGTCATTATTAAATTGATCATACCCGCTACCCATACCAAAGCAATGGCAATATCAAGAGGCCATTCGAGTTCAGCGTATTCCTTTCCAGTCGTTAGCCCCAACGGAAGCGTAATCGCAGCCGCTACAATGATCAATTGCCAACCCCAGAAGTTGATGTTGGAGAGTAACTTACTGTACATGGGTGTTCTAAGCACGCGGGGTGCCGAATAATAGAGCCCCATAAAAAAGCCATTACCCACAAAGGCAAAAATAACGGCATTGGTGTGTAAGGGGCGCAACCTGCCAAAGGTGGTGTAAGAAATGTCGAAATTAAGGGCAGGAAATGCCAACTGAAATGCAATAAGCACACCTACTAACATTCCGACTATCCCAAATACGATAGAGGCGATGGCAAAGTTTCGTACGATGGTATTGTCGTACT
>JBDHXS010000185.1:0-10550 GCA_039810845.1 Runella sp.
TGCCCTGCTCGAAATCTCCGAAAACTACGGTTTCAAAGCGGAAGGCTATGAGTTGGATTATGAATATCTCCAACAAATCCAACTACCCTGCATTGCGCACTACGAAGGGCAGCATTTTGTAGTAATTTACGAAGCCACCGATACTTATGTGCGTGTTTCAGACCCTGCTTTTGGCAAAGCAAAATATACCAAGGAAGAGTTTACCAATAAATGGAGCGGTATCGTTTTAGAACTCAAACCTACCGAGGCATTTTACAAAAACACCGAATTGGCCGAAGCGGGCAAAAAACACAAAGAAGAAAAAGTTTCCATTTTTCGACAAGTGTATTTGCCCATTATCAAGGAAAATAAGCGCGTTCTGACCGAAATTTTGCTGTTTTCATTGCTGCTCGAATTGGTGGGATTGGTATTGCCACTATTTACCCAAACCATGCTCGACGATGTGCTCGTCAACCAAAACAAGAAACTCATGTTGGGGCTGTTGGTGGGGTTGGGACTGGTGTTTGTGGTACAGGTGGTGTTGACCTACACCCGAAGTATGCTCATGGTGCATTATCGGTTTCGGTTTGAGGTAGAGTTTATGACGAAGTTTTTTGACCGATTGATTTCGCTCAAACAAAAATACTACGACAACCGCAAGCGCGAGGAGTTTATGGCGCGGTTTCAGGAAGGAATCGGGATTCGGCAGTTGACCAATCCGATTATCATTCAGAACTTTCTGGACATCCTTTTCATGCTGATTTACTTTCCAGTACTGTTTGCATTCAGCGGTTCTCTGGGGCTTATTTCGCTGATTTGCTTTGTGGCGTATTGCATTACTACGGTCTTTTTTATTCCTGTTATCAAAAACCTACGCTCTAAAGTCTATCATAAAAATCAGGCATCGCTGGGTGGTTTTCTGGATACATTGCTGGGAATCAGAACGGTGAAATTGCTTTCGTTGGAGAAATACAAATTGGTGAAATGGAAACACCTGCACCGCGAGTCTATCAACTCCGTGATGCAGGACGAGCAGAAGCAGATTCTTATCAACTCTTTGCAGCGATTGATATTCATTTTCAGTCAGATAGCCGTGTTTTGGGTAGGGGCTTATCAGGTGTTTACGGGGCAACTCAGCATTGGACAATACATGGCGTTTTCGTCTATTTTTATGACTTTGATGAACTCCGTTAACAGCGTAAGTATGCTTTGGATGATGGTGACGCAGTTGAGCGTGAGTTTTGAAAAAGTAAACGAGATTTTTCTGGAAGAGCGCGAAGCAAGCGATTACCAAGAAAAAGTCAATGCGTTTTCGGGTGATGTAGTAAAGTTTGAAAATGTATCTTTTCGCTATAATCAACGAGATGAAAAGTATCAATTGCGTAATATCAACTGTGAAATTCGCAAAGGCGAACGCATCGGTATTGTAGGGCGTAATGGAGCAGGTAAGTCCACCTTGGTCAAATTGTTGGTGGGGTTGTATCCCGACTATGAAGGGAAAATTCGCTGCAATGGAGTCGAACTGCGCGAAATCAATCCTAAAGTGCTGCGCAAACACGTCCACATGTTTCCGCAAGATACCTATATTTTCAACGATACTATCAAAGAAAATATCCGTTGTGCCAATCTATCAGCTTCGACCGAAGAGGTGATTGAAGCGGCAGAGCTGGCTGATTTACACAATTTTGTCAAGGGCAACCATTTAGGGTACAATCAAATGGTGGGTAATTTTGGCGGCAATCTATCGGGTGGACAAGTACTCAAAATCGGCTTTGCTCGCTTGTTTGTTAGCCCTGATCCCGATATCATCATTTTGGACGAAGCCAGCAGTGCATTGGACGTAGAAACTGAGAAAAAAATCTTGGAAAATATTTACAAAAAATACGAAGGCAAAACCATTATTTCGATTGCTCATCGACTGCACACGCTCAAAAAAGCCGATCGTATTTTGGTGTTTGACGAAGGGACTGTTGCCGAGCAGGGTAAACATGAAGACCTTATCAAACAGCGCGGTATCTATTACGACTTCATGAAAACATACGTTGACTATTAACATGAACGCTATTCAAGAACTTCAACCCACACAATACGAGGATTTATACCACATTGACGACGCGCCGATTGCCGATTTGCGCATCAAAGCCCTGAGTCGAATGGGTTGGTGGGCAGTGTTGCTCTCGGTGGCAGGAGCCGTGGCAGGATTTGTAATCGTTTTACCAGATTCAATCCAAACTACTTTTGTGCTTAAATCCGAAATTACCGAAGATATTTATCGGTTTCCGTCGGCGGTATATGTGGAGCGCGTTCACGTGCGTAGCGGACAAAAAGTGAAGGAAGGGGAAACTATTCTTGAAATCAGTGCGCCTGATATTGCGGCATTGACATCCGAACTCTTATCGGCACAAAATAACTTGAATAGCTTTCAACAGTTCAAAACTATTTCTTCACAAAATGAGCGACAGATTATTGAAGTCAATATGCAACGTCTTCGGGAAGAAATTGCCCTCAAAAAATCTCAGATAAACATTGCCGAGCAAAAATGGGCATCAGAATCCAACAAATTGACTTTTGAAGCCCAAGAAACCAAGCGCATTTTTGGATTAAATAAAGATCTTTTTAAAAATGGAGACATTAGCAAAAATGACTTGAATCAGTTGGAAACCAACGCGATACGCGCTCAAAATGCCTACGACATAGCGTATCAGAGCTATTTGGAAAATCGCAATCTGCTTAATCGTGAAATCGCAACAAAAGAGCTGGAAATCAATGGAATGCAGAAGCAGATTGCTAAAAGTAGCAGCGACCACTTGCTCGAAGGCGATCGCTTGAAGGGAAGTTTTACCTCGGCTCGCCAACGGCTCGAAGGAACTTATGGCACGTTTGAGATTACACCCAACAATCATTTATTGCTCAAAGCCAAACACAACGGTACGGTATCGTTTGTATTTGAAGGCGACAAAGAAGTATCGCCTGGGACAATTTTGCTGAAAATGATTTATGAAGAAGCACCGCTCTATGCCCATGCGCAAGTAAACTCTTCTCAAATTGGCAAAGTGCAAGCTGGACAATCAGTGGTGATGAAAATGGACGCCTATCCTGTCTATGAATGGGGTGCAGTAAGCGGAAAAGTAAGTGAAGTGTCACTTACTCCAGATGAAAAAGGGCTTTTCAACGTTCGAGTTCAATTGGTTGACCAACAAAAACTTCAAAATCGCTTAAAAATCGGAATGCAAGGTAAATCCAACATCATTGCTGATGAGCGAAATATTTACGGGTATTTGTTCCGAAAATTCAAGAAAGTGGCGTCAGAAATGGCAGAATAATACCCAATATTAACTCTCTCTTCCTACCAAAAATGCTGCAAATTCCATAAGTGGTTTTTTCCGTTCGGGAGTTGCGGGTAAATTGTGCAGGGCTTCAAATCCTTTGGTAAAGAATTCATCTGACTTGGATTCTGCAATTTTATCAATACCCAATTGAGTATAAATAGCCGTTACTGCTGCTACTTTAGCAGCAGTGTCGTAGGTCCCCTGTTCTAACTGAAGCCAATAATCTAAGTTCTTTTTGGTTTCGCCTTCGGCCAATATAAGGGCTTCGATGAGCATAAACGTTTTTTTGTTGGCGATGATATCACCACCTACCTGTTTCCCAAATTTTTCAGGATCTCCATAGACGTCGAGTAAATCGTCTTTGAGTTGGAATCCTAGTCCCATGTTGACACCCGCCTCATAGAGCAATTGAGTCGCAGCTTCATCTGCACCTGCAATGATTCCACCTAACTCCATAGCAAAACCCAGTAATACCGAAGTTTTGAGACGGATCATGTCAATGTATTCGTCTTGCGATACATTTGAGCGTGTTTCAAAGTTCATGTCCAGCTGCTGCCCTTCACATACTTCGGCAGCCGTGCGGTTAAATCGTTTGATGACTTGAGGCAGTTGAGCGGGAGCTACTTCCAATAATAGTTCGTAGGCATTTACCAGCATCACATCACCCGATAAAATAGCTGTATTGACATTCCATTTCTCGTGCACAGTGGGTTTCCCACGTCGAAGTGGTGCACAGTCCATGATGTCGTCGTGCATAAGGGTGAAATTGTGAAATACTTCGACAGCAATGGCAGGTTTAAGCGATTTTTGCCAATCGTCAATGAAAAGATTGGCTGACAATACTGTCAAAAGTGGGCGCAAACGTTTTCCCCCCAATGACATAATATAATGTATAGGATTGTATAATTCGGCTGGATGTTGGCCGTAAAGAGTATTGTCAATTTGTTTTGAAATCGTTTCTAAATAAGGTTGAAATGTCATTGGGTATTTTTGGGTTGATTGTCACCACATGTTGTTTGTCAATATTTTAAATGCTGATTATGAGTATTTTATAAAAAACGATTAACAAACAACGATTAACAGAAAATAGGTTTTGGTTCAAAATTAGTGTAACTTATATGTAGAAACACCGGGTTAGCGAAAAAGTTTTGAGTAATTTGGGGCTGAAAATAGAACGTAGATGATGCGGATGCTTTGCAACGCTGACCAACATAGTTTTAAAACAGGGAAAATGCGCCTAATACAGACTACACTTTTATTATTAGTTAGCTGGTTGATACTGACGAGCTGCGCGAGCTCTCAACCGACAGTTTCTTCCGCAAAAACGGAATCTTCTTGGCAAAATTTAGTGGCTTCGTCGCCCGTTTTTCGCCAAAATCATACGGGATTTGCGCTGTATGATGTAGAAAAACAGGAAATGGTGGCCGAATACCAATCTGACCGCTATTTTACACCGGCTTCCAATACCAAGCTTTTCACGTTGTATGCGGGTTTGTGCTTGCTGGGCGATTCTATTCCTGCTTTACGCTATACTACCAAAGGAGATTCCTTGATTTTCTGGGGAACGGGTGACCCGAATTTATTGCACCCTGACATGCCTGCGAGCAACGTATTCAATGTGCTGAAAAATTGGCAGGGACATTTGTTTTATTATCCGCACAATTACGTTGGTAAACGATTCGGTCCAGGTTGGTCGTGGGGCGATTATACCGATTACTATCAATGTGAGCTTTCACCATTGCCTCTCTACGGAAACTTTGTACGCTTTACGAATCGAGTAGTTAGCCCGCGTATTTTTAAAGATAGTTTGCGTACGGCAGGTTGGTCAGAGGATTTTAAGCTGTCGCGAGATGAGTTTCATAATTCTTTCTTTTCGACGGGTTGGCCTTCTAAGCCTTTTTCTGAAGATATTCCTTTCCATATTACGGCTCAACTGACGGCTCAGTTATTGGCCGATACACTAAAAAAAGAAGTGCGACTTTTTCCAAAAATAGCAATGGGGCGTAATTTTTCGACTCTTTTTAGTTTGCCTGTTGACACAGTGTATCGTCGCATGCTCCAAGTGAGTGATAACATGCTAGCCGAGCAAATCATGTTAATGTGCGCCTCGAAATTGGATACAAATAATACTGGTTTTGACTTAAAAAAGGGCATTGATTACGTCAAAAAGAACTTTTTGACCGATTTGCCTGATGAGCCGATTTGGGAAGACGGTTCAGGACTGTCGCGATACAATCTGTTTACTCCACGTTCTATGGTGAAACTATTGCAGAAAATTTATGGCAAAGTACCGCAACAGGAACGGCTCTTTGGGCTGATGTCTATCGGAGGAAAAGCTGGAACGATTCGCAATCAATACAAAAATCGCCCTCCGTTTGTTTTTGCAAAAACAGGCTCCCTGTCCAATGTCTATTGTCTCAGCGGTTACTTGCGTACGAAGAAAGGGAAAGTGCTGATTTTTAGCTTAATGAATGGGAATTTTATCCGGAAAACCGCAGAAATCCGTGCCGAAGTAGAGCGAGTGTTGACGGAGATTTATGAGAAATATTGAGTAATGTCCGATTTTGCTATTTAACTTTAAATACAGCTATGAAAAGAATCTGCGTGGCTATCTTGCTGACTATCAACGTCTCATTTTTATTTTCACAAAATACCGTTGAAAAAAAACTATTGCTTCTCAAGTTTACGCCATCATCGCTACTCAACCCTATAAAACGCGCTTGGCAATTTGGGGCAGAGTACCGATTGGGTAAAAACTATGGTTTACAAATTGATTATGCTTCCAATTTTAACCAGTGGCAAAATCAAGATCCCACTTTTTGTTTTTTTTGTAGCCCCGGTACAAAGGAAAATAAACACCACAAGTGGGCAGGTGAACTTCGTTGGTACACGCCCAATAATCCTTGGTTTTTTGTAGCACAAGAAGCGTTTTTCTCAAGTCAAAAATATACTTTTACCAGCGTTTATAGGCAAGTAGGGAATAAAAAATATACAGACGTAGATGAGATGAATTTGTACCATAGAAGTTGGGGTACGGCAACTAAAATTGGGTTAGACATTAGCTTCAATCGTGTTCACCTTGAGATGTATGCAGGCTATGGCGCTCGTATTAATGCCAATGTTTCTACAATCATATCTGAAAAACCATACTTGGGGGATTACATAGATGATGGCTTAATCATAAAAGAGGGAGATGATGATTATTCGGGTGACGAATTTGGAGGGCATATTTCATTAGGATTTCGGATAGGATACGTTTTGGTTCGTCGAAAAAATACGCACAATAACCATTAACCAGCTATGGCAGTTATAGAACAAATTAAGGTATCCAATGCAGGCCGTAGTACCTTGCTTTTGGAGCACAAGTATGACCGAATGTCCGAAGGATTGTACCTGTTTTTTCGGGCTACTTCTTCTATTTTCTACGAAGATTTTGCAAAACATTTTACCACCACCGACCCAACAAGTGTATGGGGATGTGGTGATTTACATCTCCAAAATTTTGGAACGTATAAAGCAGAAAATCGGCTGGTGTATTTTGATATTAACGACTTTGACGATGCGTTGCTACTGCCAGCTACTTGGGAGTTAAGCCGTATGTTGACCAGCATTTACTTGGCAGGGGAGGAGTTGGATTTAGAAAAAAATGAATGTGATACCCTTTCAAGAGCGTTTTTGAATAGTTATACCCAAACTCTCTCGCTCGGAAAACCCATTGACATTGAACGGCGCACAACAACGGGGATGTTGAAAGATTTTATGGAAAATCTGGAAAAACGTCGCCGAAAAGATTTAATCAAAGAGCGCACGGTCAAAGTTGAAACTGGGCGTAAACTCAACCTTGACACAGGAAAAGTACTGCCCACAACAGATGAACAGCGAGCTAAAGTAGAAAACCTGCTGAAAGATTGGCCGCAGCAACACCCTAACCCGTTTTTTAGTAACATCTGTGACATAGGTACACGGGTAACAGGCACGGCAAGCTTGGGATTGGAACGATACGTGGTCTTGGTTGAAAGCTCTAAAGAAAAATTATATTTACTTGACCTAAAAGAAGCACGCCACTCTACTTTAGACTTATTGGCTCCTCTCCCGCAACCCGTTTGGCCCACAGAAGCAGCGCGAATTGTTACTATCCAAAGCCGTGTCAATAATGTGTTGCCAACGCTTTTTAGTGCCATTGTTTCTGATAATCAATCGTTTGTTTTGAAAGAGTTGCAGCCAGAACAAGACAAGTTTGACTTTAATTATTGGGATGGAGAGTTGGAATCGTTGGAAGAATTAATCCGAATTATGGCAACCATCACGGCATCAGGGCATTTGCGAAGTGCTGGGCGACAAGGGTCCTCTATTGCAGATGAATTGATCGAATTCTCACAAGAGACTCAATGGCAAAAAGATTTGTTTTCGTATTGTCAAGATTATCCCAACAAAGTGCATCAAGACTATTTTGCGTTTTGTGAGGCGTACGAAGAAGGCTTTTTTGACGAATAATAATTTACTTTTTGTGCAATCATTTTTTAGTTTTCTCGAAGATGTTAATCGCTTACCTGATGAAGCCAAGGCAATAATTCTGGCAAAAACACGCGTCAACCGCTATTCTAAGGGCCATTTATTGTTTCATCAAGGGCAAGTTTGTCATTATATGTACTTTATGGCAAGTGGTTTGGCTCGCATCTTTCATCGCAAAGATGATAAAGAAGTTATTGATTGGTTAGCTATTTCGGGTAATCCTTTTACAGCAATTGATAGTTTTTATTCTCGTCAGCCCAGCCGATATACCATTGAAATCTTGGAAGATTCGGAAATCTATTCTTTTCTCTACAATGATTTGGAAGAGTTGTATCGGCAGTTTCACGCTTTTGAACGAATCGGCAGACTCATTACCCAAGAGCAATTTCTGATTTTGCAAGAACGAGTAGATATGATTCAGTTTCAGAATGCCCAACAGCGCTATGAAACATTCCTCAAACGTTTTCCAAACCTGCAAAATAAGCTGCAACTCACCCATATTGCCTCTTATTTGGGCATTTCACTCGAAACCCTGAGCCGAATCAGAGCTAAGTATTGATTATTTGACTTTTGTCAAATGAAATTCCTTTTTCTTGTCTGACTTTTGTGGCCTAAAACGCACAAAAATGGACAGAACGAAAACGCTCCATCAAGTTACAGGAATAATCATTGCGCTATTTGCTTCAGCGCACCTTCTCAATCATGCCATGGCTTGGTTTGGTATCGAAACACACCGAGAAATCATGGAAGCTTTGCGCAAAGTGTATCGCCAACCTGTCGTGGAAGTACTATTGGTGTTATGCTTTGGATTTCAGGTATATAGTGGTATAAAACAGGCCAAACAACTAAAGCACAAAAATGATTTATCTCTCAATGACCGCTTACAAATCCATTCGGGTTTGGTTTTTGCTTTTTTTATTGTCCAACATATTCCTGCCGTACTTTTTCAAAGAGCTTACTTTGGGTTTGATACCAATTTCTATTTTGCGGCTCGGGTGGTATTGGAAGCTCCATTTAAATTTTATTTTGTCCCTTACTATTTTTTAGGAATTATGGCTTTTGGGATCCACATAGCCGCTGTACACCGAAAAAAAATGTCGAAAGTAGGAGCTCGGAAACAAGCTGATTTTCAAGCATCGCTCATTGTTTTTTTTACATTGACCATTATAGGTATCATTTTTTATGTTTTCATGGGGGAGCGCTTTCCTATTTCGCTTCCGCACCAATATCAAGTGTATTGAGAAGGTGATGTAAGTTTTTAAGTTTATATTCGTTCTGAAAATAAGTTAGGTCTTACTTACCGAATATTGAATGAAACTGTTTCTATTTATACCTTCTTTTTTGCTCTCTATTGCTGCTTTTGCTGGCGGTATCAGAGGGGTTGTTAAAACCGTGAAAGGTGAACCACTGGCTTACGCTGCTATCGCTATCAAAGGCACCAATCAAGGCACGATGGCCAATGCAGATGGTCGTTATGAACTTGCCTTACAGCCAGGACGCTACGAGGTTATTTTTCAATATTTGGGTTTTAAGAACATCCTAAAAACCATTGAGATTGAAAATGATTTTAAGACCCTTGATGCCATTTTGGAAGAGCAAGCTTTGAATATCAACGAAGTAAAAATAGGCTCGAAAAGTGAAGATCCCGCTTATACCATCATGCGGCGCGCCATTGCCAAAGCGCGGTTTCATGCTCTGCAAGTTCAGAGTTACAGCGCTCGTGCTTATATCAAAAGTACGGGATTGGCCACCAAAATTCCTTTCTTTGCCAAAAACAGCCTTAAAAAAGAAGGCATTGAAGAAGGCCGTCCTATCTTGAACGAAAGCGTAACGGAAATCACGTTTCGGCAACCCAATAATTACCAACAACGCGTAATTTCAACCCGCAATAGCCTGAACAACAGTGCACCTAGCCCCAATAGTTTTATATTAACCAGTTTTTATGACCCCACTGTAGGCGATGCGGTATCGCCGCTTTCGCCCAAGGCATTGGGGTATTATAAATTTGAGTATGAAGGGTCGTTTCGAGAGGGCGATTTGGAGGTCAACAAAATCAAAGTGATTCCGAAAGCCTACGGTGAGGGGGTATTTAAGGGGCAAATTTATATCATCGAAAACACTTGGGCCATTCACAGTCTCAATCTTCAAACCACTGTCGAAAGCCTCGACTTAGACATCAAACAAGTATATAGCCCTGTGCAAGACGTATGGGTTCCTACGAGTTATCAATTACGCTTTGGTGGGGCTATGATGGGGTTTGCAGGAGAGTTTAAGTATGTGATTTCGATGACTTACAAAAACCTAAAAATCAATCCTGCCTTCAAAGAAACCGTTACGGTACTGGATGAAAAATTTGAAAAACCCGCCAACGACATTTCAAAAAAAGATTTACGAACTAAAAAACTGAATGAATTGGCTGCGCAGCAAAAGGAGGTTTCAACCAAACAGCTCCGCAAAATGATGAAGGAGTATGAAAAACAGGATAAAAACGAGCGAAAAGCCCAAAAAGAAGACATCAATGTAGTGCGAAATGACTCAATCATCATAGATTCGATGGCCAATAAACGTAGCGATGCGTTTTGGAATGAAATTCGTAGTATTCCACTCACCAATGGTTCGCTACGAATTAGGCAGCGATTTTAGTGTAATTGATTAGATTTCGATAATTGTCTGAATTTTTAGTGGTTTGGGGGCAAATTCCCAGACCGATAATAAATTTATCCAGTAAGT
>JBDHXS010000186.1:0-10501 GCA_039810845.1 Runella sp.
GCAAATTTTTTCCACTTTGTCACGTCATTGGCAAACAAAATATCACCCGCAATCGCTTTGGTTTTGTCTGTTGCATCAATCATGTCATTGGCCGTTTTGAGGTCTTTGATTAAACCTGCATACACGTCTTTTTGCGTGTCGTACGCAGGTTGCAACTCACCTTCCAGCCCTTGAAGCGACTTAGAATATGGAATATCTCCGTAAATATCCGTCAATAATGAAAACACCCAAGAACGCATAATGATGGCCACAGCTTGGTAATTAGGGTTTTTAATCTCCGCTCCCATCTTATAAATACGTTGGTAGTCGGCCAGGGCCTCGATGTGGAATGTCTGCCAAGCATCACTATACACACTGCTTGAGATAGAATACTGGTCGATGTCGGTGTATTGGATGCGAGCCCAATATTGCGAAATCAAGTTACCAATGTCCATTCCCAACGAACCACCCCAATAAACATCTACTGCACTCTGAATACCGTGCGGCAAAAACAGGTCGGCCGTTGCCGTGGCAGGAGCGTTGGGGTTGGTATTAATTTCGTCAAATTTGTCGGTGCAAGCCGAAACACTCAGCATCACCGCCGCCAACGCGGCTTTGTATCGGAAAGAAGAAAAAAGTCTTTTCATTGTCGTAATAGAAAAAATTATGTGATAGGTCAGACGACAGTCAGACCAACGATTATGTTAAGGCCAAACGGCAACCAAACCAGTGAAAGCACGGTCTGACTATCGTCTGACCTTAATACCTTTACAAGCTAAAACTGATGTTAAAACCAACAGAGCGAGTTGTCGGGATTTGACCGTTCTCGATTCCCTGCAAATTGCCATCGTTGTAGAAGCTGGTTTCAGGGTCGATATGTGGTACATTGCTGTGAATCAACCAGAGGTTACGTCCTACGACCGACACCGTAATATCACGCACAGGCAACTTTTTAATTAACTGATTGTTAAACACATAACTCAATCTCACTTCACGAAGTTTTACATAGCTACCATCAAAAATCGTCATTTCGTTGTTGGTCAATGCGTAGTATTTGTGGTGCCATTCTTCCGACGAAATCTTGGTTGTGTTTGGTACATAGACAGGTTCGGTAGTTGTACCTGTGTTCACAACGCCTTCGCCAACGATTCCTGTTTCGCGTCCTAAAACCGTTTCGGCCAGTACACCTGTGTAACGACCGATGTTCACACTTTGCGAGAAAATATCACCGCCGTATTTTACATCAATTAGGGTACTCAACGAAACACTCTTGTACGTAAAGGTATTCTGCAAACCGCCCAACCATTTTGGCGTGAAACTTCCTAAGATACGGCGGGTTGGGTTAAGGGTTGGATAGCCACTTTTGTCATAAATGATGTTACCGCTTGGGTCACGCGCAAAACCTTGCCCAAAGAATGTACCGTAAGGCTGTCCTACACGCGCTTCAATGGTCATCCCACGAACAGTTCCTAAAGTATAGGTTGTTAAGCCATCGGCCAATTCGACTACTTTGTTTTGGTTACGTGCCCAGTTGACTGCAACATCCCACTGAAAATCACCCACTTTCACAGGCGTAGCGCTGAGTTGTACTTCAATTCCTTTGTTCTCAATTTTCCCAGCATTCAACAGCTTTGAGTTAAAACCCGTTGTTTGCGAGATATTTACGTCCAAAATCTGGTTCGACGATACCTTGTTATAATACGTTACGTCCAAGCCTACTCGGTTACGCCAAAACTTAAATTCAGCCCCAATTTCGTACGAGTCTGTCAACTCTGGCTTGAGAGAAGTATTCAACATCGCGTTGTTTTCTGACAACGAAGGTGTGCTACCCCAAGGGTTCTCGTATTTATAGGCTTGAATCAAACGATAAGCATCGGTGTCGTTACCTACGCGGGCAATCCCTGCGCGTACTTTTGCAAATGATAATACAGGTGAGTTTAGACCCAAAATGTCGGTTACAATGGCACTTAATGCCGCCGATGGGTAGAAATACGAGCGGTTATTGGCAGGCAATGTACTCGACCAGTCGTTACGTACCGTCAAATCCAAGAAAAGATAATTTCGGAATCCGAAGTTAGCCGCCGCATAAACACTGTTTACAACTTTCTCGGAGAATGAGTTGTCAGCCACCTTTGCTTGGCGAGAGTTCCCGAGGTTCCACACGCGCGGAATGGCCAATTCGGTGGCTCCCATGTAGTTGCGTTGGTAATAATTGCTACGGTGGTTAGCACCGATGTTGGCCGATACATCAAAGTCTCCAAACTTGTGCGTTGCTGTCAACAACACGTCTGAATTAGATTCTCGAATAAAAATCTGCTCTTCGTTGTAGCTGTCGTACTGTTTTGCACCGTTGAGGTTGTCGATACGAGCTGCGTTTTTGGTTTTGCGGCGATCGATATAGACATCCGTTCCTGAACGACCTGTCAAGGTCAACCAGTCGTTAAATTTATACGTAGCCGCCAAGTTTCCATATACGCGGTCGCGTTGGTTAAACTTCGTACTCAAATTCAATACGTAGTACGGGTTTGTCCAGTAGTTGTAGTTCCAGTTGTACTGATAGATGCTGTTGGGTGACTGGTAATTTTTCAATTTTTCCATATCCACTTGACGACCAAACCAGATAAAATAAAGTCCCCAGTTGGTGCGGTTGTCGCTACCATCTACTACGTAGTTACCCGTCGCACGAATGCTCAATTTTTTGGTCAAATTCCAACCCGCATTCAACGACACCGTACGGCGTTTATAGTCAGTATTGGGCAAAATTCCCGTTTGACTCAAGTTAGTGAACGAAAGGCGAAAATCTCCTTTGTCGTTGGCTCCTGTGATGGCAATATTGTTGGTGTAGGTTTTACCCGTCTCAAAAAAGTTGGTCACATTGTCGGGATGCGCAACAAACGGAGTAGCTGTACGAACGCCGTTGGCATCCAGCGGCGAATCAAACTGTGGAAGCAAACGTCCGTCCAGTTTAGGCCCCCAGCTTTCATCCACCCCGTCGTTGACGCCTTTTCCCGTACCATCCACGAACGAAAATAAGCCTTTCGCACCTTGGCCATACTCATTTTGCCATTCAGGAAGACGGAAAGGAGTATCAAAAGCGGTATTGGAGTTAACTGAAACGCCAATACCTTTCGCGCCTTTTCCGCTTTTAGTAGTAATCAAAATAACGCCATTGGCACCGCGCGAACCGTACAAAGCCGCCGCGCTTGGCCCTTTTAGTACGCTTACGTTTTCAATATCGTCAGGGTTAATCGACGCCGCACCGTTTCCATAGTCAACGCCCGTTCCTGAGCCATAGTTACCGTTGTCGATGGGTACACCATCAACCACAAAAAGCGGCTGGTTGTTGCTACCAATGGAACTTGTACCGCGAATCAAAATCCGCGACGAAGCTCCTGGCGCACCGTTCGAGCCCGTAATTTGTACCCCCGCCACTTTTCCAGCCAAGGCATTGACGAAGTTGGTGGTACGGGCTTGTGTCATTTGTTTTCCACTTACCTCTTGCACCGAATACCCCAAGGCTTTCTTTTCACGGGCAATCCCCAAGGCAGTAACAACGACTTCGTTCAAAATGGACGCATCCTCTACCATCGTAATACTGAACGAAGTTTGCGCGCCGATAGCCATTTCTTGGGGCTTGTAGCCAATAAAAGAAAACACTAAAGTCGTAGCACTCGGAGGAGCAGAGAGGCTAAACTCTCCCGTAGAACTGGCCGAAGTACCTCGGTCAGAACCTTTGATGACGATACTTGTTCCAGGAAGGGGAGCACCGTCTTTGTCAAGGACTTTTCCTTTCAACACACGGTCTTGTGCGTGACTGACCAAGCATGTCAGCATCGCACCTACTAAACAGAGAGTGGATAAAAAATTTCTCATGGGCGAACTATATTAAGTTATTGGGTAATAATGGTAATTTTCCAATAATTTTCCCTTGCAAATAGCATGTACAAGAGAGGCTTAATTCTTACATAGTTGCGGCCATTCAGAATTAAAAATGAAATTTACAAAAACAAAAAAATATTCTGTTTGTTAACATAATTATGCACAAGTTTATGGTTATTTAAAACATATTCCAACTATTATTTCAAAAAAACTCAAATTTTCAAATTAATTATTGATTAAATCATATCTGTAAACTGCAAGCAAAATATGCCTTACTAAGATAAAAACTAAATACCAAAAAAATACTCAAGAAATATAACTATTTCACTATTCACTACTTTCGAAAATGTACATAAAAAAAGACACAGAAGTTGCCCTCCTGTGTCTTCGGAATCCCTGAAATAATTTTGTGCTTAGTCTCTACTTGAGAGCTTGGCTAACAAACGAAGCACTTCTATGTACAACCACACGATGGTGACAATCATCCCAAACGCGCAGTACCATTCCATGTATTTGGGTGCACCGTAGGCTGCACCTTGCTCTATTCTGTCGAGGTCTAAGACTAAATTGAAGGCTGCCAATCCCACCACAAACAACGAAAAACCGATTCCGAACCAGCCTGTGTCATAAATCAGTGGCATTTCGATGCTGAACATACGCAGTACCATAGCAACCAAGTAAAAAATAGCCACTCCCGCCGTAGCTGCCATTACCGTCCGTTTGAACGTGGGTGTAGCGCGAATGACACCCGCTTTGTACAAACCGACCATCCCCGCCAAAATGGCAAAGGTGAGCAGCACCGCCGATAAGCCAATGCCTGGATACATACTTTCAAATACCAACGTAATGGCTCCCACAAAAACCCCTTCAACAATGGCATAAATAGGTGCCAAGGTAGGTGCTAGGTGTTGTTTAAAAGCCAAAATGAGGGCAATCACGAAACCCGCAATTGCGCCACCGATGGCCAAAGGCATGATAAGTGCAGGATTAGAGGCAAACAAAAACCAACTGCCCGCAGCAGAAGCAATGACCAATGCGCCTAATAAAATGATTTTGTTGACTGTACCTTGGACAGTCATCGCTCCTTGCCCAATGCCTTCTTGAGCGGCTTTGATGAATGATTTTTCGGATAAGGTTGGATTCGCCATAGCTGAATTATTTTTTGTAAAAAACGTTTATAAACGACAATTTATGCGACTTTTGGGTAAATTCAAAGACTTTTTCGTTGAATTAAATTCGCCGTTTCCAACTCAACGACACTTCATCACCCACTTTTAGGTCGTCAGGCCAATGGGCAGATGCACTGAGACGAATTTGCACCTCGTTATGTGTAGCGAACACAATGGGGGGAATAAGCGGTAGCCTACATAGACAGCGGCAGCTCCTGCTAAAAGTAAAATTCGGGTTTTAGAAATGTAATGCTACGTGGACTAATGTCTTCAAATTTCCAACCTTCGGTAAGCCCTTCCGCCTCCAACGCTTCTTTGAGCGGCTCACTCACTACTTTAAATAATTCTCGACAAATAAAATAATCGTGGAATTTGTCCAACATAAAATCATGAACTTCCAATACGGATTCTTTCTTAAAGTATGTTTGTCTTACATCATAGTAATCATCTTCATGCTTGATTCCCAATTCTACCGCTGATTGGACAATTCCACTTCCGCGTTCTGAATAGCTGCATTGTTCATAAATAGTTCTCGTCCCTTCCCCCAACTGAAAAATATAATAATCTAATTTTTCGCCTTTGTACATCAGTTTAGCAGGGTAAAACTTATGGCGGGGCAAACCAAACCTACTGATGACCTCTTTGAAACGCTCAGATACTAAAAAGCCACCTCCAAGAGCAAAGACACTATACATATCTAACTTTATCCAGTCAAATTTTCTACGAGAAGAACCATCCCCCAATAAAAAATAATCAAAAACAGGAGCATTTTCAACAATATGGTAGCCCTGAATTGTTTTTTCAATAGGAATATAATTAGCATCACCTTCTTTGGAACCATATGCCATGTATTCTACACCTACCATTCCCTTTTTTAAATAAGCCCCTGGAAACACTTTTCGTTTGGGATCGTTGTCTCGGCAAATACCGTTTGAGATTTTATAAAACTTCATTGACAACTAAGGTTTATTTGATTGATTCGTTGATTGGCTTGGACACTCAATAGCTCTCTACCTGACGCTTTACACAACTAATGTAAGATTTGATATCGGCAATGGCTCTCGCCTTCCTATCATCCGCCCCCGTTGTGCGTAGTGTTCGGCAGAACACTGCGTACTGAACATAAGAGGCCGTCCGCGTGGGCGGTCCCATGTAACGGCCCAACCAAGCCAGCGAAACTCTCTAAATGTCTTATTTTCATATCAATTCTACCTCCAATAGCCCTTTTTGATTGTTCATATAATCTCGTGCTGATGAAAAACGATATTCCCGCGGCTCATCTGCCAATCCTGCTTTTAGCGGAACGCCGCCCGCAGGATTTTCATGGATGTAGGCCAATTTCTGGTCAATAAATTTGTTGCTTATAAGTTAGGACTTCCGATATAGACTTTTTCGTTAAACACAGTTGTTACTTTAGTGTTTTTTCTTGGGAACTAGCCCCAAGGTATTTCAGGGCATCTAAGCGCACAGGCAAATAATACAAAGCCGTCCCAACAATCATTGAAACCATAAACCCATAAGGTAAACCGAAGGCCAAAGCCCCTACTAAAATGGCAATGACAAACCCTTTTTTATCTTGAACTGTATCTTTCACCAACAACATCAGTGAAATACCTTCAACGAGTAGAATCACCCCTAAAATAGGGAGAGGAAACACTTTTATCACTTCTTCAAAGCTATTTCCAAAAAAGACACCAATCCCAATATAAAGCAGGCCGTAGATAATTACGGAGCCACCTGTGCGCCCCCCAAAGGTATAATGCCCTATCATTCCTCCTGCCCCGTGACATACTGGAACTCCGCCCACAAATGGCACAATAAGATTCATCAAAGAGTACGTGATTCCAATTTTTTTGACCGTTAAATCTGTTCGTTCAGGAAACAAATCACTTGTCACTTGCTTAGTAGCCATGATGGAATTTCCCAAGGACAGGGGAATTTGAGGAAGTGCTAACAAAACAAACCCTTTCGAGACATCCTCCACAGTTGGAACAGTCGTGCGCGGGAAGGAAATCCCAACCGCCTGAAAAAGGGTTTGAAAATCAACATTGACGATGAACGCATACAAAAAACCCAAGCCAATGACCAAAATAGAAGCAGGGAGTTTTTTGTTATCGATAAAGAAGATGACGATTAAAAACGCACCAAATGCCAATACATACCCCCATAGTTTATCAGCGGCTATGTATTCTTTGCAAGCAAGCGAGCACAGGCTAATCCCCAATCCCAGTTGCAATCCGCGAATGACTGCTTTGGGTACCAGCTTGGTGAGTTTATCCAACAGTCCTGTCAAGGATAAAACCAACATCACTACGCCAATCGACAAACCTGCTCCCAGCAAAACAGGCCCTGCGATTTTTTGAGCAATGACGAGGGTAGCCATTGCCTTGAGGGGTTGCACTGGCATCGGAATTTTGTAGGTTAGCCCCGTTAAAATCTGCATCAAACCATACACTATCAACACACTCGGAGCGTGTAGATTTGCTGCCAATATCATGGCTACAATCAATGGAAAGTCCGTTCCAATGTCCCCAAAAGCTCCCGCAAACTCTTGCTTATTAAATTTTATTTTCTGTGTATTCATGGCAATTTCCCCAAAACGCTATTTTTTCAAAAATATAACGCTTTGGGGAAATTACCTAATAGAAAATAGCCTTGGAAAGTTTCCAAAACTTTCCAAGGCTGAAGGTTTATCTTATACTTTTGCTTGGGTCGTGCCGCCTTTGGTCATTGAAATATCGACGGGCGCATTGGCTTTCCACGAGCCACCTGTAAAATCAGGTACATCAATGGAATTGGAGCGATTGGCCACCGACCAGCCACTCAGCGGTGCAATGCTACTCCAAAGGGCGGCGTCATACACGTCTTGGTCGAGCGGAAGGCCATTGCGAAGGCAGTCGATGGTGCGCCAATCCATCAAAAAATCCATCCCACCGTGGCCACCGACGTTTTTGGCAATTTCACCCATTTTTTTCACAATCGGCGGCAGGTATTTTTCTTCCAATGCCTTGTATTCCTCAGCCGACATCCATTCGTGGCCCGTTGAATAACGCGCAGGTTCGGGGTATTTCAAGCCGACTGCTTTGGTCCCACTCACCAGTTGAATCCGCGAATACGGCCTCGGCGACGACACGTCGTACTGCACCATGATGGTACGTCCTTTTTGGGTCTTAATCGTGGTCGTACTCATGTTTCCGTTGTAGGATTTTCCCACGTAAGGCTTGTAAAAATCGTCTTTGGCGGCGAGTTCTTTGGCCAAATTTCCCAACACAAAATCGCTACTCGACATCGAAGTCAGGTACTCCATTTTATCGCCCCGATTGATGTCCATTACTTGACAAATAGGTCCCAATCCGTGCGTGGGATACAAGTTGCCCTTGCGCTGAAACATCTCTTGAAGCTCCCACAATTGGTAAAAATGGGTTTTGGAAAAAACGTGCGTTTGTAAATTGTGAATATAAGCGGCTTCTCCGTGGATAATTTCCCCAAAAAAGCCATTTCGAGCCAAGTTGAGCGTCAACAACTCAGAGAAATCATAACAGCAGTTTTCGACCATCATGCAATGCTTGCGCGTGCGCTCCGAGGTATCGACCAACTGCCACGCCTCCTCGATGGTTTTGGCGGCAGGCACTTCTACGCACACGTGCTTGCCGTGCTCCATCGAAAAAACCGCCATTGGCGTATGAAATGCCCAAGGAGTGAGGATATACACCAAGTCCAAATCGGTGCGTTCGGCGAGTTTTTTCCAAATTTCGGGGCTACTATCGTAGGTTTGGGGGCGGTGTCCCGAAGCTTCGACCAGTTTTTTGGCGGCGGCCGTTTTCTCAGAACGTAAATCGCACAAAGCTTTGATTTCGACACCTTCGATTTTGTTTAATCGCTCTACAGCCCCCATCCCGCGATTTCCTAAGCCGATAAACCCAACCCGAACTACGTCCAGTTTGGGAGCGGCGTAGCCACTCATATTAAATTTCTGAACCCGCTTACGGTCAGCTTGTTCGCGCACTTGTGCCCATTCTTCGGGGGTATTGGCGTAGGCGGCAAAGGGGTTAGCGGCAAAAAGCCCTAATCCCGTAGTACCTGCCGTTTTTAAGAAATTTCTACGGTTGTTTTCCATGTTACAAATGTTTTGCCTCTCCGAGGCGTTTTTCGTTTCGTTCATCTACAAACGTTTCGCCTCTCCGAGGCGTTTATTTCCTCTTATCTCTCATCACTCAACGCTCATCACTGAACACTCTCTTTTAAAAAATGCAATCTCCGAGGAAAGCTGGCTGATAGCCCTTTTCGGTTGCCCAGCGCACACAAGCACGAATGCGGTCGCGAAAGTCGGGCTGATAGGCTTCATAAAAAGGATAATAGTATTGCTCATGTACCAAAAAATCGACGTACGGTGGCTGGCCTGACGGCAGATTGGCGTAGTTGTCGAGATGAGGGACAATAGCAGGAAGTTCTTTTTTATCAATCACAATACTGCTTCGGACAAACGTAATGTCTTCTTGAGTGTCGTGCCACACAAAGCGTTTTTTCACCTGACGGCGTTGCTCAACGGTCAAATAATACGAAACTGGCGGCAAATCATCGTCCACGTTGAAATATCCCAATTGCCCCACATAGCCCGCATCCCGCAAAGCCCGCGAGCCTTCGACGGTGGCTTCGCCCCAGTGTAAAGTGGTAACAGGCCCCATCACGGCCTCGCCCGCAAATCGTCGAATTTCATTTTTGACCATTTCACAGTCATCGGCAACTTGTTGGTAGCCTGCGGTACGGTAGGGCATATCGGGAAACTCTCCCCGCGCGTGGAAACTCAACCGCAACCAATCGGCATTGGCAGTCCACTCAGGTTTGAAGCGGTCGGTCAGTTGCGACAAATTAAAGCCGTCGGTTTCGTAAAAGAGATTGAGGTGGATTTTTGTCCCGTACTCGTCGTGGATTTGTTTCAAAAAGGCCAAATATTCATTATCAAAAATCGACGTATAGTTCGCATCGTTTTGGTGAATATCACGCAAAAACCAGATGTTATCATCAATCGACAAGCGGTAGTTTCCTGCAAAATTGGGCAGCCAAAAGACCTTGATTTGGGCGCTTTCTGCCGTGGTCATATTTTTTACTTCGACCGTATTTTGGTATTCGCTCAACGTCACCAACGCTTCAAAAACACCTTCACGCTCGCGCGCTTCCACGCCATTGATGACAATAAAATGCTGCAACGGCGCTTTTACTTTGACCGTCGTTTGGAGCGCTCCTTCTACTACCTGTCCGTCCCAGCCGTGAAGCATATCGCCTTCTATCGGGCTGATAAATTCTATGTTTTTCATGGTTCTAATCTATAAATAGTCAGTGCCAAATGACACCTAACCCATTGCTCAAAAATCAGGATTAAAGACCTCTACAAACGACTTTACGGGCGTATCTTTTTGGCGTTGAATCTGGAAATCAACCACTTTCAAGTGCAATTTTCGCCACAAGCTGTACTC
>JBDHXS010000187.1:0-10441 GCA_039810845.1 Runella sp.
GCAGACCCACTACGCGTTTATTGGAGCAAATATACCCTCGTCCACTTTGGCAAAATTTACAACGATGGCAGGGAATATTGGGCTCAACGGCTACTCTTTCTCCTACTTTTCGACCTATAACCCCTTCTCCAACTTTATCAATCATACCCAGCCCTTCATGCCCAATGACGGTGGGTTTAGATAGACTGCGATGACCCAAAAACAAATGTACATCGGAGCCACAAATTCCTACTTTGGAAAGCTTAATTCGTAGCTCCCCAGCTTTAGGCTCGGGAGTATCAATTGTGCGTTGAACAATTTTTTTGGGTCTTTCTAAAAATGCTGCTTTCATTACTTTAATTTATCAGACTTTATGGCCCAAATACAAGCTCCCATGACTAATAATGGAATAGAAAAAGCTACAAACAAGGCATTAATGCCCATGCCCGCGTCGGAAAAATAGCCAAAAAGAAGCGGCCCTAAAATAGCCCCTACTCGGCCTATTCCAACGGTATATCCAACGCCCGTAGCGCGGAGGTGGGTGTCATACAGTCGAGATAGCGTTGGCCAAATTCCATTAAAACCTCCTTGCACAAAAAAACCAATCAGGAGTACCAAGCCAAAAATTAACCCAGTCGTCAGGGTTGAAAACGCATAGACTTGCATCACCGCAAAGGCAATTAACATAAACATCAGAATGGTTTGACGAAGCCCCAAACGGCTACCAATTCCACCCACGGAAGCTGAGCCAAAAGCAGCCCCAATGTTGAGCATAATTCCCACCCAAGTTGCCAATTCAAACGGTAAACCTGAATCTTTAGCGATGGTCGGCACCCAACTCATCAGGGTATAAAGTGTTAGGAAACCAAAGAATGCCGCCACCCACACTTTGATGGTACTGTCCTTATAATGAGGCAAAAACAACGCCTTCACCCCCATATTTTCGTAGTTTTTGGTTACCACGGGCAGCACTTCTAAGGTGGAAAGATTCATCCGTTGAAGCAATCGATTGACGGAAGGCAATGTATCTGAAGTTGGATTTTGGAGCATGTAGTCGATGGAATCGGTCATGTAAAAATACACCAATAACCACATCAGCAATGAAATGCCTCCAGCCACCAAAAAGGCCGTATGCCAGCCGTAAGCTGGAATGTATTTTGCACAAAACAAACCCGTCAAGATTGCCCCAATAGGCCAACCTGCTTGCACCAATCCTACGTTAAAATCACGGTATTTTTGGTTTGAAAATTCGGCAGCCGTAGCAGCCATGGTGGGTAAAATACCTCCAATGCCCAATCCCGTTATGAACCGAAACAGAAGCATAAGGCCGTATTGATGCCCCAACCCAACCCCAAACATACCAATAGTAATCATACCTACCGAAATGAGAAAGATTCGTCGGCGACCATATTTATCGGCCAAAGGTGCAATCAAAAAACAGCCTAAGGTCATCCCTGCCAAACCCGCGCTAAAGATATAGCCCATTTCAACCTTGGAAAGTCCCCATTCTTTGATGATTTCAGTGCTGGAAAAAGAGACAATGAGTACGTCGATGCCGTCATTGAAGTTTAAAATAAAACAAATCGCCACCATCAGCCACTGAAAACGTGACATGGAGCGAGAAGCAAGTTCCTGATTTGGATTCATATCATTCTTTTATTGAGGCTGGAAGCCTCTTAATAGTCGTCGCTCGGCTCTGCTGAGCGACTGCTATAATACCAAATAACATTACTCTACAAAACCTGCTTTGGCTTTTTGGCCTGATTTCACCCAAGCTCTTAACTCGTCAAACGCTTGTCCCGTTTGCTTGTCGGTAAAATTGCAGTGGCCTTGTCCATTGGTATATTTTACGGTAAAATAAGCCTGTTTCCCCTGCTTTTGAAGCAGGTTTTCATAACTCACAATGGCCAAATCGGCAGGAATCAACTGGTCGTACATCGTATGCAAAGCCAATGCTGGTTTGTTTATATTGCCCGTACGATCGTATTTATCAAACAATGTATTCTGACTTACGGTAGCGGCTAATCGTTCGGCTTTTTGGTTTACCAACAAACTGTTGGGAAAACGGCCATAGACAGTATTGGTGTTATCGTACGGATTTCCACCTGCTTTTTGGGCAACATCACGCAATACTCCCTCTCCAAAAGCCAAGGCAAAAGCAAGGTCGTCGGGCTTCATGTCAAAATGTTTGGCAAACTCCACGGCAAGTAGCGAATCTTTATCAAAAATCGCTTTTTTCATGGTTGCAGCCTTGCGAAAAGCCGTAAACATCGGTATAGGCTCCTTCGACTTTGAAAGGTCAAAAATATCGTGTAAGGACGTCGCAATGCCAGGGAAAAGGCCATTGAACGTGGCAAACATGTCAAATTCTTTGCGGGTTTGGAGATAAATTCTTCCCGCCAACGGGCACATCGGCAGCCCACCTTGGTAATTTTGACCAAAATTTTCGAGCGTAGCCAACGTAATTCCGCCTCCCATCGAATGCCCCGCCATAAAGGTAGAATCAGGTTTTCCGTACGTTTTGACGAAATACTGGCGCAGGGCTTCGGTATCATCCACCCCTTGCGCTAAGGCCAACCCCTGAATTTTGTAATCAGAAGCTGCTACGGCATAGCCACGTTCCAAAAAAGCCGTCATTCGCTTGAGCCAAGCAGGGTCTTGGCTTTGGCGCGGCTTGGTTCCCATAAATTCGTAGCCGTGGGCGTACATAACGAGCTTGCCTTTCCAATTTTCAGGAAAAAGAATGCGGTAACGCGCACCGTCGATGGAACCTGAGTCGATTTTAGAGATGTTTTGAGCCCCCAGACCCCCAATGGGGGCTTGCAGTGCAAAAAGTGCAATAGCAAAAAATAACTTTTTCATTTGGTAAGTAGTTTTTGGAGATTATAACCCCAACATTTTAATCGCATTTTCTTTCAAAATCAACGGCTTTACTTCTTCTTTAAAACCTGCTTCTGCAAAGTCTTTCATCCACCGTTCGGGCGTAATCAACGGAAAATCTGTTCCGAACAACATTCGGTCTTTCAACAAGGTGTTGGCGTATTGAATGAGTTGTTTGGGGAAATATTTGGGCGACCAACCGCTCAAGTCAATATACACATTGGGCTTGTGCATGGCTACCGACAACGCTTCGTCTTGCCAAGGCCAGCTTGGATGAGCAATAATGATAGGGCAATCGGGGAAGTCGATGGCCACGTCGTCGAGGTGCATAGGGTTAGAATACTCCAATCGCAAACCGCCCCCACCTCTTACGCCACTTCCAAATCCCGAATGACCGCTATGAAATAACATTGGGAGTTTGTATTCGGCAATTACTTCGTACAAATGATACGCCATTTTATCTTGTGGGTAGAAGCCTTGCACCGTTGGGTGAAATTTAAAGCCTTTTATGCCATAATTTTCAATCAAATCACGGGCTTCACGAGCCCCCATGCGGCCTTTGTGCGGATCGATACTCGCGAAAGCAATCATCACGTCGTCGTTTTTGAGCGCCGCTTCAGCTACCTCAACATTGGGAATCCGACGTTTTCCAACATTGTGTTCGGAATCAACCGTAAACATCACAAATGCGAGATTATTATCCCGATAAAAATCAGCCGTTTCCTGAATGGTGGGACGTTTATCGGACTTAAAGTACTTGGCAAACGCTTCGTCCAATTCTGGTCGATAATCGTCGTGCGGCTGACAACACGACACTTCTGCGTGCGTGTGTACGTCGATGGCTATTACTTTTTCGATGTCTATCATATTGCCTCGCAGCGGCGAACCGCCCTTCCCCCCAATGGGGGTATAAAATTGAATGTATTTAGAATTCCCCCATCGGGGGTTAGGGGGCTTACGCCGTCCCCCACACTTTGATGGCAGTATTTACAACCAGTTCCATTTTACGCCATTGGTCGTCGTGGGTCATGTCGTTGCCGTGGTGGGTCGATGAAAAACCACATTGCGGACTCACGCACATTTGTTCAAGTGGCATGTATTGCGCTGCCTCGTCAATACGTTTGGCTAGGTCATCAATGCTTTCCAAGGCTTTAACTTTGGAAGAAATGATGCCGAGCACCACCATTTTATCTTTTGGCACAAATCGCAACGGGGCAAAATCGCCCGAACGCTCGTCGTCGTACTCCAAGAAATAGGCATCCACGTTGATACTATTGAATAAAATGTCGGCCACAGGCTCATAGCCTCCTTCGGCAAACCACGTACTGCGATAATTTCCACGACAAAGGTGAATCCCAACGGTAAGGTCTTTGGGGCGTCCATCAATCACCGAATTAATCAAAGAGGCATACGTACGCGGTAGTTCGTTCGGATCTTCGCCACGTTCGACGGCCGCCGCTCGCATTTTAGGGTCGCAGAGGTAGGCCAAATTGGTATCGTCCAACTGCAAATACCGCAAACCTGCCTTGTACAAATGGTCAATTTCTTCGCGATAGGCCGTTGATAAATCATGAAAAAATTCGTCCATATCAGGATACGAATTGATGTCTATCGATTTGCGCCCACCGCGAAAATGCACCATCGTTGGTGAAGGGATGGATACTTTTGGCGTCTGACTAACCACCGATTTCAAGTAATTAAAATCTGCAACTTGAATGTCCCTGACATGCTTCAATTTGCCCGTTACGCTCAATTTTGGCGGTGTAAAACCATCTTCAGCGGCTTTGGCGTTTGGATTGGCTTCAATTCCACCCGTCACGGTGACACCGTCCAGTTCTTTCAGAAAATCTAGGTGAAAATAATCACGACGAAACTCGCCGTCGGTGATGGCTTTCATACCCGTAGCTTCCAATTTTTTTACGGTTTCGGCAATGCCAGCGTCTTCAATAGCACGAAGTTCTTCAGCCGAGATTTCGCCTTTTTTCCACTTTAAGCGGTTTTCTTTCACCGCAGGTGTACGCAACAAACTACCGACGTGGTCGGCTCTAAAAGGAGGGTTCATAGGAGTACAGTCCCCCCACCCCCATTGGGGGAGTTTTTTGTTAAAAATAGCCCCCATTGGGGGGAGAGGGGCTTGTTATTTCGCAGCCATGCGGATGGCGCCATCCAAACGAATGACTTCTCCGTTAAGCATCTGATTTTCAATAATGTGTTTTACCAAAGCAGCGTATTCGTGCGGCTGTCCTAACCGCGACGGGAACGGTACTTGTTGCCCTAAAGAGGCTTTTACATCGTCGGGCATTCCCATCAAAAGCGGCGTTTCAAAAATTCCTGGCGCGATGGTCATCACCCGAATGCCCATTTTGGCAAATTCCCTTGCAATCGGTAAGGTCATCCCAACAATACCACCTTTGGAGGCCGAATAAGCTGCTTGCCCGATTTGCCCATCGAAAGCAGCGACAGAAGCTGTGTTGATAATGACCCCACGTTCGCCGCTTTCTCCTGGCTCGTTTTGCTGCATCGCTGCCGCTGCCAATCGAATGACATTAAATGTCCCGATTAAGTTGATTTGAATAACTTTTGAAAATAAATCAAGTGTATGTGGTCCGTTTTTTCCTACAACCCGCTGGGCTGGACCAATCCCCGCGCAATTTGCTACTCCATTAATAGTTCCAAACGTTGTGATACCCAATTCGATGGCTGCTTGTACTTGCTCCTCGCTGCTGACATCTGTTTTCACAAAGCGAGCACTGACACCTAGTTGTGCTTCTGCATTTTGCCCTGCTTCTTCATTGACGTCAAGTAAAACCACATTTCCGCCGTTTTCGACAATCATTGTAGCCGTGGCCAGTCCAAGCCCCGACGCACCTCCTGTTACGAGAAAAGTTTTTTGTTGTATGTTCATAAAGCCCTTGTCCCCACTAAGGGAATTTTTGTTTTAAGTTAAGCCCCTAAAGGCCATACAATTTTTCCACCAAGTTAGCTCTATATTTTAAAACTGCACGCTGATTCAGCGACCCTTTGTCCGTAATTTCTCCCAAATCAATGGAAGGGGGCTCTAATGCAACGATGTATTTTAGTACTCGACTTGCACTTCCAGTTGCCTGATTTTCAAGCCTTACCAGCATTTCATTCAAATACTCCTCCACTTTTGGATGGCTAAATGCCACTTCGTGAGGAGTTTCAGACCCTAGCTCGGCATGGGTACGGCAGGCCTCAGCATTTAAAAATAAAATCGCCCCCACGTACTCTCTGTCCAGCCCCGTCAATACCACGTCCTGAACGATAGGCGAACCTGCCGTCAACACTTTTGCTTTCAGAACACCGACATTTACCCAAGTTCCTGTCGATAGTTTGAAATCTTCCGCAATACGTCCGTCAAATACAAGTCCTTTATCGGGGTCATTTTCATCCACAAATTTGACCGCATCCCCTGTTTTATAATACCCTTCCTCATCAAATGCTTTTGCCGTCACTTCGGGTTCTTGCCAATAGCCTGGCGTCACATTGGGGGCTTTGTAGCGTGCCTCCATTTTGTCGCCATCAGGGACTAATTTCACCTTCATCCCTGCGACAGGCACACCCAACAAGCCAGAAAAGCTTCCTCCCCAATTGGCAAACATTGCCGACGGTCCCGATTCGGTACAGCCCAAACCCGTAATAATCGGTACTTTTTCCCCCGTAGTTTCGGCGGCCAGTTCCTCCCAACGGTTCCAAACGGGCTGCGCCAAAGAAGCACCCGCATAGAACAGGATTTGCAGTTTCTTAAAAAAAGTTTCACGAAGCTGAGGTTCACGGTCGAAGTAAGGAATCAGCATCTCAAACCCCTTGGGTACGTTGAAATAAGCCGTAGGTGAAATCTCGCGTAAGTTTTGAACAGTCGTTTCAATACCTTTAGATGTCGGCTTTCCATCGTCAATGTAGAGCGTTCCACCATTGTAAAGTGTTAATCCAAAATTATGATTTCCGCCAAAGGTATGATTCCATGGTAGCCAATCTATAAAAACAGGGGGTTCTGTTTTCATAAAAGGAAACACCTGCGTTATTTGCTGCAAATTGGCGCACCACATTCGTTGGGTATTAATCACCCCTTTGGGCAAGCCCGTTGAGCCCGAGGTAAAAAGGACTTTAGCTACCGTATCTGCATTGACTTTATCAAAAGCACTCTGAACTTCTGAAGTGGGTACGGCCGAAAGCATCTGTGCAAAATCAACTCCTTTGCTTCCATCAACTGTCATAACGATTGCCTCAGGAAAAATCAACTCAGCCAACTCAAGTGCTTTTGCATACACACCTCCATTTTGAGCAAAAATCAAACCTGGGGTCATCAGTTCGAGCGTATGACGGAGTTTTCCAAAATCATCGGATACCAAAGAGTAAGGCGGCGAAATGGGTGAATAGGGGATTCCTACGTGAACGGCAGCCAAAGCTAAGAGTGCATGTTCGAGACTATTTTCAGATAAAATCACCAACGTTTTTTGGTCTGAAAGACCCAGATTCAACAAATATTGTGCGATTCGTTCTACTTTTTGGAGAGTCTCGGCATAGGTTAACTTCACCCATTCGCCGTTTTCATTTCTCCTCGCTATAAATACTGCCTCTGGTTTTTGGGTCGCCCAATAACACAATTTCTCCGTTAGTTTTTCAGGATATTCTTCTAAGGGTGCCAAAAGTTCAAACTCAACAATGCCGTCTGAATGTACATTCTTTTGAGTTTTAGTAGGGCCAAAATGTACGTTTTTAAACTGTGTCATTCTCCCACTTTTTTAGCTCGTCCTTCTAAAAAATCACGTAATCTTTCTTTGGCTTCAGGAGCGTTTTGGGCAATAGCCGCCATCAACGATTCCATCAACAACCCTTGTTCTTGCGAAGCATCTACAATTCTTGGCAAAACATGAACCAATGCAAAATTGGTCATTCCAGCATTGGAAGCCACTTTTTGAGCCAACTCAATTGCTTTTTCAAGACTTTTCCCTGTATCTACTAAGTACTGTGCGAGTCCGATTCGCTCCCCTTCCTCGGCCTTATATACTCGTCCTGTAAGCATCATGTCGGTCATACGTGCCAATCCAATGAGCTTAGGTACGCGCACCGAAGCCCCCCCACCGACAAATATCCCTCGCTGTCCTTCGGGCAAGGCATACATCGTAGATGCATCCGCTACTCTTATGTGACAAGCACTTGCGAGTTCCAAGCCTCCCCCAACAACCGCCCCGTGCAAGGCCGCAATCACAGGTACTCTACCATATTGTACTTTGTCCAACACTCGATGCCACATACGGGAATGATACACTCCTTCTGAAGCATTTCTCTCTGATAATTCGGATAAATCAAGCCCTGCGGAGAAGTGTTTCCCTTCGCCATAAATAACCACACACCGAATGGCAGCAGGTAGTGCATCCATCACCTTTTCAAGATCTAAAATCAGAGCATCGTTGAAGGCATTCCGCTTTTCGGGTCGGTTGACCCCCACCAAAAGTGTGCTTTCGAGTACAGTTATTTTAAGAAGTTCTGAGGGAGATGGGAAGTCAATCATCATTCCATTTTGAATTGATTTATTTCAACACAAAATTGAACAATAATTAGACATCAAAATAGGAAAAATAAAGCCTAAAATAAGCAAAATCAATCAGCTGTCAATAAATATCTCAAATAAGATACTCTTTAATGCTACCATACTATTTTCATGCGTCACATAAAGGGAGATGCTTCCAAACTTACCATTTTTACCGTTAACTAATTTTTCTTTAAATCTCACACAACAGGAGGCTTTTATTATTAACTTTAGCTGTTTATATTTATAATGCACTAAATTTTACACTTTTCACATCCTCAATCTCATGAAAAAACTCTTCCATTCTTTGATGGCATTCCTAATCTGTTTAACCGTTTTCAATTGCCAAGACCACAGACTCGAACCCATTCCCGAACCTACCCAATTTCAAGTATCGAATTTTGCCGCAGGATTAAAATCACCCATTGGCATGGCCATTGACGATAAAGGGCAAATATGGGTAACCGAAAACGGCGCAGGTAACAATGACGGACAAATTTCGGTGATTTCTCCAACAGGCACTGTTCATAGAGGAATTATTGGCTTTCGCTCTATTATCAGTCCAGAAGACGGTCTGCCAGCAGGGCTGACTCATTTGCTCTATAGAGAGGGTAAATTGTATATCCTTCACGCCGTAGATGGCAAACTATACACGGCTGATGTAGCCAACTTCATCGCGGGCAACCCACCCCTGGCCGCAGCTGTACTACCAAGCGAAGACATCAGGCCTTTTGTACTGAGTCAGAATCTGAGCAATCCTTTGAATAGCAATATTTTTAATCTCACTTTCGGCCCCGATGGAGATTTGTACATCATCGATGCGGGAGCCAATGCTATCATAAAACGTAATTCGAGCAACAAGGCCCTGAGCGTTTTTGCCAAAATCCCCCTCCTAAATCCCATGACGGAGCCGGTACCTACAGGCATTGTATATGACGGAACTAAGTTTTTGGTAAGCGGCTTAGGTGGCTTCCCTTTCACTGACGGAGCTACCAAAATTTATCAGGTGGATGGCTCTGGCAATGTAAGCGACTTTAAAACAGGATACACCAACTTGACAGATATTGTCTTAACAGCTAACAAGAAACCCCTCGTATTACAATTTGCCAAATTCGTATTTAATCCACCTGCTATGGTTGGTTTTCAACCTATGACGGGGCAAATATTGAATGAAAATGGCACCGTACTGCAAAAAGATTTAATGATGCCCACCAGTATCCAACGCTCCGGCGACCGTACTTACTTCGTGCTGAGCTTGGCACTCGGTACTATTCAGAAACTGACGTATTAAAAAAAAATTTCGTTTGAGCTATTTCGATCGAAATAGCTCAAACATATTTACTCCTCACTCTATAGTAGCTTGGGGTTATCCAACACTAAACTTCCTACTATCCTCCATTATTTGTAAAACCGCCTTTTGGGTGGTTTTTATTTTTTCAACTACCTCGCTATCAAGCATTATCCCACTTATGCAATAAAATATATCGTTTTTTTACCAGTAATATGCTTATTTAATTAACTAATTTTTGGCACGATGGCATTCCCTAACTTTTTCGCTTAAATACACTATAACCCTACTCCAATTCATGAAAAAAGTACTTTTATTGATCGTTTTTTTACTTACGTCTCATTGGCTTGTTACACAGACTTTCAGTACTCAATGGCAGAAGTCATTGGAGGGGATGGTACTGTTTTTACCGCCCAAATTGGGAGAGTCAGTAATATAAAATTGTGCTTATTTTACTTTAACTTAGCTTAAAATATCAGTTGAGAATCCCGTTGTTCCTCACATTCTTACCCAAAATTACTTTTCCATTTCGCGCTTGTACTAAATATACCCTAATCTTTGATTATTACTCCAGTTTAGTTTTTGAATCGAACCACTTATGAAAAAATCAATCATCTTACTCGCCCTCCTTGTTTATCAATTATCATTTCTTTCGTCGCCTTTGCTATTCGCGCAAAGCACCGAAATACGTCCGGGTATCCTCTTGCCTCAGATGACCACTGCCCAACGCACCGCCCTGA
>JBDHXS010000188.1:0-10400 GCA_039810845.1 Runella sp.
CGAAAATATTTCACGGCAGGATATTTTAAAGAAAGACAATTAACGCGGTTTATAGCCCTCGCTTATAGTCGGTGATACTCTGTAATTTTGTAGGCACATAGTTTTTCCGTCAAACATAGCGTATGTATTGTAGTTGATCCAATCTCCAAGAATCATTATTCGACTTTGGCCATTAATCGCTTGGTCAAGCTCGATGTGCCGGTGACCAAACACATAAAAATCGTGGTGTTTTTTGCTTTCTTCTTCTTTTGCATAGAGCAATAACCACTCCTTATCTTCACCCAGAAATACAGGTAGAGCTTCTTTATCATGTTTTTTCCAGCTGTATTGTGCCCAAGACTGCCCGAGCCAAAGTGCCCAATTGGGGTGCATTAAATTACCGAATGCCCAACGTGCTAATTTACTCTCAAATACTTTTTGAAGAAGTTTATAATTGTAGTCACCAGGGCCTAATCCATCTCCATGGGCAATTAAGAAATTGACAGTTTGTTGTTTAGGGGTTACGGTTTGAGTTATTGATTGCTCATAGCCGCTTATGAACGGTGAATTGTAAACTATAGACTGTAAACTATGAACTTTAAATTCCAATGGCTTTCGAAATGTCCTGATATTAAGTTCTTTTTGAAAATAGTCAGTCATCCACATATCATGATTACCTGGAAAGACGATGATTTCGATTCCTGCATCCGTAAGTTCTCCAAGTTTCCCCAAAAAGCGCACAAATCCACGCGGGACTACTCGCTTGTGTTCGTACCAAAAATCAAATAAATCCCCTACTAAGCAAATCATTTGAGCATCGTGCCGAATAGATTCAAGCCAATTGACCAATATACGCTCACGTTTCAAGCTTTCAGTATGATTGGGAGCTCCAAGGTGAAAATCTGAAGCGAAATAGATTTTCTTTTCTGATAAAAGCGTTATTTCTAATTGTTGAAATGACATGAGAGATTTTTGAAATTCCGACAAAAATACGGAGATTACTTTACAAGATTTTTCCTAATTTTACGACTCACACAACCCATTTTTATGGAAACACTTATCTCTTCTAAGTCAGAAATATTCGAAAAAATCGCTGCTCAATTGGCAGAACAAGGTTTTAATGTGATAAATCAGGATCAAAGCCGCCCTTGGGGAGGTTTTTTCGTATTGGACGAATCTCAGACGCCTCAGTTTGCCGCAGCTTATTTTCCGATGGTTGAAATATCAACTATTCAGATTACCCAAAAGCTCAGCCCCAAAATTTTGGTTGTGGCTCCTGAAAAACGCCTTTCATGGCAGTATCATCACCGCCGTGCTGAAATATGGCGGGTAGTGTCAGGTATAGTAGGCGTTGTGACAAGTGATACGGATGAGGAAACAGAAGTGAAGACATACCAGCCTGGTGAATTAATTACGTTGCGTCAAGGCGAACGGCATCGTTTGGTAGGCTTGCTAGAGTGGGGCGTTTTGGCAGAAATTTGGCAACATACTGATTCCCAAAACCCCTCAGATGAAGAGGATATTGTTCGTGTACAAGATGATTTTGGAAGATAATGGAAAACCTAAAATACCCCATAGGTCGCTTTGTATTGGGAAAAACATACAGCGAAGCCGAAACCCAAGCACAGATTCAGACCATTAGTGCATTGCCATCAAAATTGTTTAATGTAGTAAATGTGCTGAATGAAGCTCAGTTAGAAACACCCTATCGCCCAGAAGGTTGGACGATCCTGCAAACGGTACACCACATAGCTGATAGCCACATGAATGCTTATATACGTTTTAAGTTGGCTCTAACAGAAGATAATCCTGCCATAAAGCCTTATGAAGAAGCGCTTTGGGCAGAGCTTGCTGATGGTAAGACGGCACCCGTAGATTGGTCGCTTCAACTACTAAAATATGTACATTTGCGTTGGGTGATGTTGCTTAACTCGCTTACTGAGACAGATTTACAACGAACTTACTTCCACCCTGAAACTAAGCGAGTTTTCCCTTTACAAGAAGTAATAGCTTTATATGCTTGGCATAGTGAACATCATTATGAGCACATCAATCAGCTTTGTATTCGTGAGGGATGGAAATAAGGTTAAATGAGATATTTGGCTATTAGCAAATCTTTTTGGTGAATTTTACGTTAATAGGGGTAGAACTTTAAAGCCACCCCAATCATTAATTTACACCTTAAAAAATGCCAACTGCATCCACTACTGATAATATTCTTACCCGGGTATTGAAGTCCGTTTTTTTTAAAAGTGCCACGGGAAAAGCGGGTCGTTATGCTCGAAATACGGGTAGCCTCATGCAACTTTTACGTGACGTGCTTAATAAAACCAATGCCCTAAAAGGAGCGAGTTATGATGCCTTTCGTGAAAAAATCTCTTTGCTGACTCGTTTGTTAAAAGCGTATGTAAAAGGAGACTATCGAACTATACCTTGGAAAACACTTACGCGGATTATTGCGGTTTTGGTGTATTTCCTTTCACCCATAGATGTTATTCCTGATTTGCTACCAGTGATAGGATTTACTGATGACATAGCGCTGGTAGTTTGGCTTTTCAACGCTATTGCCGATGACTTAGAAGCGTTTCGCCAATGGGAGGCACAACGAAATACTGTCTCCATAGACTGATATTCTGCGAAATAGTTGTTAATTTTGCAGAACAAAACCTTAAAAAAGGGTTAAAATTGAAAATAGTAAGGTAAAATATTGGCCTTATTTCGTTTTATTGATGTAATAATTAGTTGTTTGTGAATAGAAAGCTATTGTCAAGCAACGAATAGATAAAAAATCACTAACTGTACTTTCCAATGAATATGCTTTCGATTTTTTTGATTTTAGGCTTAGGAGGACAAGAAATAATTCTAATTGGCCTAATTGTGTTGTTGCTTTTCGGAGCGAAAAAAATTCCTGAATTAATGAAAGGGTTGGGAAAAGGTATTCGCGAGTTCAAAGATGCATCTAAAGAAGTGAAAGATAGTATCGAAAAAGGACTTGACGAAACTCGTTAATTCTGGTAAGATTCATATTAATTCTAATTGACTACTAAGAAATAAAGTAGGCCAATAGAGTTGTATTATGCACTTAATGCCAATAAAAAATCAGCAGCAGCCATAAGACTCCTGCCGATTTTTTATTTTGTACCATTCCTATTTTAATGTCAACCCATGTTGACCGTAACTATTGAATTGTGAGCTATAATTATTCCTCTCTTAGTGAAGTACAGGCAGACTTGCGGGCTGGTGTAGTTTCGTGTCGTCAGCTGGTGGCGTATTATCTGGAAAATATTGAAGAGAAAAATGCTGTCTTAAATGCTTTTTTAGCCGTTTACAATGAAGAAGCACTTCAGAGAGCGGAAGAAATAGACCAAAAAATAGCATCAGGTAATGCTGGCCGCTTGGCTGGAATGGTGATTGGAATAAAAGATGTGTTGTGTTATAAAGATCATGGCTTGCAAGCAGGAAGCAAAATTTTAGATGGATTTGTATCCCAATTCACGGCTACAGCAGTACAGCGAATTTTGGATGAAGATGCCATTATTATCGGACGTCAGAACTGCGATGAGTTTGCGATGGGTTCTTCCAACGAAAACTCAGCTTTTGGTGTAGTACGCAATGCTACCGATATTTCTCGTGTACCAGGGGGGTCATCAGGTGGTTCGGCAGTAGCAGTACAGGCCGATATGTGTTTGGCGTCATTAGGCTCCGATACAGGAGGCTCGGTACGACAACCCGCAGCGTTTTGTGGTTTAGTAGGTTTGAAACCAACTTACGGGCGCGTATCTCGTTGGGGGTTGATTGCATACGGTTCGTCTTTTGACTGTATTGGCCCCATTACCAAAAGTGTAGAAGATGCCGCCTTGCTGCTCGAAATCATGGCCGGAGCCGACGACTTTGACAGTACAGTTTCGCATCAACCTGTACCTCATTATTCGTTACTCACTACCCAGGATTCTTTGCCCAAATTGAGAATAGGCTACTTACGTGAAGGAGTAGAAAGTGAAGCTCTTCAGCCCGAAATTAAGCAGGCTATACAAACAAAACTGGATTGGCTACGCGAACAAGGACATGAAGTCGAAGCCATAGATTTTGATCTACTTCCCTATATTTTACCTACTTATTACATTTTAACGACCGCTGAATCGAGTTCAAATCTTTCTCGATTTGATGGTGTTCGCTATGGGTATCGAAGTAGTAAAGCTGAAGATTTGATGTCTTTATACAAAAAAACACGCAGTGAAGGATTTGGAAAAGAAGTGAAAAAGCGCATCATGTTGGGTACATTTGTATTGAGTGCCAGTTATTATGATGCTTACTATACCAAAGCCCAAAAAGTGAGACGTTTGATGAAAGAGCAAACAGATCGGCTTTTTGAAAAGTACGATTTTTTATTGATGCCAACTTCCCCCACAACGGCTTTCCCGATTGGTGACAAAACTGAAGACCCGTTGCAAATGTATTTAGCAGATATTTTTACGGTTCAGGCCAATGTGGTAGGAAACCCTGCGATTTCGATACCTAATGGAACAGACAGGCAGGGACTACCCATGGGATTGCAAATGATGGGTAAACCTTTTGGTGAAGCCGAACTATTGACTTTTGCTAAATACGTACTCGAAGGAACACCAGTAAGTATGGATTCCTCGTTTTAATTAAACATGAATTTCCCTATTAATATAGCCATTGATAACGCCCTGTAAAATGTAAAACCTAACGAGAAAACAACAAAACAATGATGGAATTGAAGCGAATTGTGAGTGTAGGGATGTTGTCGGGACTATTTTTAATTGGAGCAACCGAGTACGCCTGTACACAAGAGGTAGAAACAGATACCAGCAGTGTAGAAGAGTTGATACAAGTCGAAATCATGGCCGACTCGACTGTACCAGAGGCATTGATAAGAGAACGATTAGCGAAGCTGGAGAATGAAATTCCATTACGTTATCATAAAGTTACGCATCAATTTGTTGAGTACTTCATTTACCGTAAGCCCAGCTTTGTAAAGCGAATGTTGGAGCAAATGCACTTGTTTTTTCCACTGTACGAACAAATGCTGGAAAAGTATGAGATGCCAAGAGAGTTGAAGTTTTTGTCGTTGATCGAATCTGGACTGAACCCTCGCATTATTTCCTACGCTGGAGCAGGTGGATTATGGCAGTTTATGCCTGCTACGGGTCGTGAGTATGGAATGAAACAAGACGATTACATTGATGAGCGTTTTGACCCCGTAAAGTCCACAGATGCTGCTTGTCGTTATTTGAAAAGACTTCACAAGGCTTTTGGAAGTTGGGAAATGGCATTGGCTGCTTATAACGTAGGCCCAGGAAATGTAAAGAGAGCTATGCGCCGCTCTGGGGCAAGCACGTTTTGGGGGATTTATAATTTTTTGCCTAAACAAACGCGCCATTATGTGCCCCAATTCGTAGCCATGACCTATTTGATGCATTACCATGCTGATCATGGTATTTTTCCCGAAGCACCAGATTATCCTACACTTTCAGACACAGTACAAATTTCAGGTTACTTCAATCTTCATACTTTTGCCAAATTGAGCAACATCACCTTTGATGAACTCTATAAGCTCAATCCGCAATTGATTAATACGGAATTACCTCCCTATGTCAAAGATTATGTACTTCGCATACCAAGCCATAGCTTTGACTATTTGACCGAAAATCGCTTAGCTATTTGGGATTCTGCTGCTAAGTCGCCTTTTCAAACAAACATGGCATTAGCTTCTAATAGAGAAGAACTTTCTGATAGTGTTTTGGCCATCAAAAAAGTGGGGGGACTTGTAGCTGCTGGTGGAGAGAGTGACGATCCAGAGACTATTATCACGCGTCAAACCAAGAAAATGTACCATACGGTTCGTAAAGGGGAGACATTGGGGAGAATTGCCAGCCGTTATGGTGTAGATACTTACGATCTCAAGCGTTGGAATCGGATGCGTAGTAATACGGTCATGCGAGGAAAGAAATTGGTGATTTACAAAGAGTCAAGCAAAGCTGTTTTGGCTAATCTTGCCCCTGCTAAGGCAAAGGGGAAGATTAAAATGCGTTATCATCGAGTACAATCGGGAGATACGCTTTCTACTATTGCTGAACGCTACGGAATCAATGTAAGTCGGCTCAAGAAAATAAATCGCCTGAGAGGCAATACTGTTCGCAAAGGACAAAAACTAATTGTTGGATAGCAATTTAGCACCACTAATGGCACTTTTTTACTTCAAAGCCTTTCACATCGTAGGTGCTGTCGCCTGGTTTGGAGGGCTTTTTTATTTGGTACGGATATTTGTCTATCATGCCGAAGCCGAGCAAAAACCCGAACCATTGCGGCAGGCTTTTAAGGAGCAATACCAGCTCATGGAGGGGCGTGCCTACAAAATCATCTGTAACCCCGCTATGATGCTGACCTGGACATGCGGCCTGACGATGACTTTTCTCAACCCTGGCTATTGGCAAATGGGCTGGTTTCAGGTCAAATTTGCTATTTTGATTCTCCTTTCTATCTATCACAGTTGTTGTAAACAGGTGATTGTTCAATTGGAAAAAGGCGAAAAACCCTTTGATTCTTTCCAGTTTCGCTTGCTCAATGAGCTTCCTACACTCTTTTTGGTAAGTATTGCTCTGCTTGCCGTTCTTCGCGACACGCTCAACTTTCTGTATGCTTTCGGTGGAGTATTGGTCTTTGGTGTATTGTTGTTTTTATTTGCGAAGGCGTATAAGAAGCGGCGGGAGAAAAATTAATCAAGCGTAAAATTAATGGGGATATTGAGAGCCATAGTGATGGCTTGTCCATCCCTTTTAGCAGGAGTCCAATCGGTCATCAACATGATTACACGCAATGCTTCTTTAGATAATGAGGCATCGGGTGAGTTGAGTATTTTAGCTCTTTGAATTATCCCTTTCTCATTGATTTCAAAACGAATAATTACTTTCCCTTGAATATTTCTCTTTCGTGCGTATTTGGGATAGTTGATGTTATTAGCAAGAAAGTTTCCTGCTAACATGGGGTCTTTACCTTGAAAGAGGGGCATTTCCATGATGCTTTTACTTCCATCTTCTTTATAAAAAGAATTCTCCTTCAACTGGCCAAAATTATCATACAATTGATAGGTATCTATTTGGCCATTGTCGTAATAAGCATAATACTCACCAACAAGGTAATTATTCCAATAATGAGCAACCATTTTTTTTTGCCCATTTTCGTAAAACCAAATAAAATCTCCTTGTTTGGTTTGTAATGTGGAATCGATGTACGTACCTGTCATTTGTATTTTATCATTAAGGAAATAATCGGTAGCTACCCAGTATCCGATGTCATTTTCATATACCTTTCCATAAAAAGACGCATTTGCCAGAGAGGCAACTTTATTCCAATCTTTATCGTAAAAAATGGTGATTGTATCGGACTGACCCATGCACGGGTAAATTCCCAAAAATAGAATAACTTCAAATAAGTTTTTCATTTTAATCAACATTTGGTTGTTGTCCAAAAATAAAAACTATGGATAGGTTATACAACTTTGATTCCACACTTCTACCATTAAAATCATATTTCAATATAAAAACTAGACAAAATATAATTTTGTAAGTATCAAACCGCCTTTTTTGTGTATCTATACGAAAAGATTAACAAAAACAGATCATGACACGTTGGGGAATTATTGGGCCAGGGCGCATTGCCCATAAATTTGCGCAAGATTTGAGTCAAGTAGCTGATGCCAAGCTTACTGCTGTGGCATCAAGGGATTTGGGACGAGCACAGGCGTTTGCGCGAGAATATGGTGCTACTTATAGCTACGGGAGTTACGAAGAAATTATCAATTGTCCTGAATTGGACGCGGTGTATATAGCCTCTCCGCACATTGGACATTTTGAGCATACACTCTTGTGCCTGAATGCCAAAATCCCTGTTTTATGTGAAAAACCTTTTGCCATGAATACCGCTCAGGTGAGTGAGATGATTCATGTCGCAAGGAGCAACAATGTGTTTTTGATGGAAGCTTTATGGACGCGTTTTTTGCCTTCTACCCTCAAAACGCTTGAAATTATTGCTTCTGGAGCGATTGGGAAGGTGTTAGGGGTGAAAGCAGATTTTGGTTTTAAAGCTCCTTACGATATTTATAAGCGTACTTTTAATAAAGATTTAGGTGGTGGGGCTTTGCTGGATATTGGAATTTATCCCCTGTTTTTCTCGTACCTAATTTTGGGAAAACCTACAAAAATTACGGCTCAGGCTATTTTTGGAGAGACCAAAGTAGATGAATCCACAGGAATGACGCTGACATACCCCGATGGTACTTTTGCTTTTTTGGATGCTACTTTTATGACTGAAACTACTTGCGAGGCGTTTGTTTATGGCGAAAAAGGAAGAATTAGGGTTCACCCTCGCTGGCACGAAAGCAAGGTCGTTACGGTAGAATACGAAGATAAAACCACCGAAACGTTCACATTTGAACGCCCTACTTGGGGGTATCAGTATGAAATAGAAGAGGTAAGTGCATGTTTGGCGGCGGGTAAATTGGAAAGCGATAGTTGGACTTTGGTGGATAGTATGAATTTAATTTCCCTACTTGATGCCGTAAGAAAGGAAATAGGATTGGTTTATAAAGATTTTGATGAAACCCATTAAAAAACCATGCAACCCAATTTGAATTTTCTTCATGTACCCATTCCCGCGTGGCTTTCTGCTTGTTTTGCTTTACTCGTAGTTTTGCTTGTGGTGGGCATGTATTTTATCGTTCGGAATATTTCCAGAAAGCAAGCCTTATTTTTTCTTTTTGGAAGTATGGTATGGTTAGGTTTTCTACACTTTTTGGCTCAAAAATCATTTTTTCTGAATACAACTTCTGTGCCTCCGAGGTTTTTAGTTGTAGTAGTACCGCCTCTACTTGTTACTGTGGGGTTATTTGTGCTGGAGAGAGGGCGAGGATTCATTGATAGGTTATCACTTCCCCAACTGACTTGGGTACATACGATACGGATTGGGGTTGAACTATTACTGCTTCAGTTGTTTATAATTGGACAAATCCCTGAAGTTATGACTTTTGAAGGGCGTAACTGGGATATTTTGGCAGGTTTGACAGCTCCATTTATGGTTTTTTATCAGCAGAAATGGTCGCCCAAGATATTGCTTTGGTGGAATATGGTTGCTCTGGCTTTATTAGCCAATATCGTAACTACGGCGGTATTGTCAGCCCCATTACCCTTTCAGCAATTGGCTTTTGAGCAACCCAACGTAGGTGTTTTGAAGTCATCATTTATATGGTTGCCTGGTTTTGTCGTTCCAGTGGTATTGTTTTGTCATTTAGCAGTAATTCGACGGCTTTGGTGGAAGAAAGATTAGAGGAAAAACAGAAAGAGGATAATGGCTGAGGTTTTGAGATTAAACGAAAAACAGGTTTGCACAGGACAGCATTTTAGTATTGAATAATGTAAGTTTGTAATATGAAAGTTGGCTTATTTATTCCCTGCTACATAGATCAGTTTTACCCACAAGTGGGTATCGCTACGCTTCAATTGTTAGAAAAGTTTGGTTGCGAGGTCTCCTATCCTGCCAAACAAACGTGCTGTGGTCAGCCCATGGCCAATTCAGGATACGAACACCTGACTCACGATTGTAATCGACTGTTTATCGGCAACTTTTCTGAATATGATTACATCGTGTCGCCCTCAGGAAGTTGTGTGTTGCATATCAAAGACCATCTACACGATGACAAAAGAGAGGAAGAAGCCACACACGTTCGTACGCATATTTATGAACTTACTGAGTTTTTGACAGACATCCTAAAAGTCGAAAATTTAGAGGCTCGCTTTCCACATCGTGTTGGAGTACACCAAAGCTGCCACGGTCAACGGGGGCTTCATTTAGCACAAATGTCGGAATTAGTAGCACCACCTTTTTCAAAACCTGAAAAACTATTGAATATGGTTACTGGTTTAGAGTTAGTCAAGCTTGACCGAGTGGACGAATGCTGCGGTTTTGGTGGAACTTTTTGCGTGGCCGAAGAAGCTGTTTCGGTACGAATGGGGATTGACCGCGTAAACGACCATGTCAAAAACGGTACTCAAGTTTTGACGGGGGGCGATATGTCGTGTTTGATGCACTTGGAAGGCGTCATTCGCCGTCGTCAATTGCCGATTAAAGTAATGCATATCGCTGAAATCTTGAACTCAAAATGAACCACTTCGAAGCTGCTGAAAAATTTAATAAAGATTTTGACCGTACTACTTGGCATGATGAAACGCTGTGGTGGGTACGACAAAAGCGTGACCGCGCGGCTTTTGCCATTCCCGAATGGGAGGCGCTGCGCTGGGGCATGTACAGCATCAGGGCCTATGGCATCGACGAGTTGAACCCGTCCGACTCGACGGCAGGCAACGGCCCGCTCCGCGGCGCCTTCCGCACCCGCGGCGACATGA
>JBDHXS010000189.1:0-10389 GCA_039810845.1 Runella sp.
GAATTTGTATTATTTTTTTCATCTTTTTAGTTTCTTTAATTGTGGTATTTATTTAGTTTTTAACAATGGTAGCTGTACCACAATTTGGACTGGGGCAAGAAGCACCGATAATAACATCCACATCGCCTTGAGCGGTATTATTCGTTCGAGTAATGTCACCATCGAAATCTACAAAATAACTGGTTGCCCAAAAGTTAGCAGGGTTTGCAAAGCCCGAAATAGGGCTTAATTGAGAGCCTGACAAATATGTTCCTGTACCACTACTTGGGTCTGGATCAGGCCCACCATCATCAGCTGGAGAACGAAGTCGGTGGCCAGTAAACCATCCAAAAGTTAGGTTTCCGCTTGCTTCTTGGGCAGTGGCGTTGTAACCATCATAGGTAAAAGCTGCTCCGCCCGAAGCACTGCCTGTATTATTATTGCCAGGCTGAGTACCAACACGGATATAGCCAGGCGTACTTGTGTAAGAAGCCAATGAAGTATAAGTACCTGTACCGCTACGAGCAAAATAAAAAGCATTGGCTCGGTGAGCACGAGCCTCCACATCAGACTCCATACCTCTTTCGGCTACAAGCATATTGCCATCTAAATCAAATTCAATATCAGATACAGGATTTGAATATGTTTGTGCAGAGCCTCCTTCTGTTAAGAAAGCGGCCATTGTAATCTCTAAGCGTTCGGTACCTGTAAAATTGCCAGAGGCATCAAGGGCTACCGAAAATATTTGATTACTGGTGCCTGCTGCCGAAGTGGTGCGGTCTTCGGTCCAAGTGCTAAAATAGACTCTATTAGCATAATATGCTACACCCCATACTCTATCACCAAGCGGAGCAATAGCATCTGTTGTGCCTGCATTGGTAGGGCTGGGGTCTGCTACAAAACCCGTTAGGGTTTGTGGGTCAAAGCTATTTTGAATTGTGCCAGATGAGTTGATTCGGTAAATTTTACCATCATCAAAACTGGTTACAAAAAATTGATTATGGTCTTTGTCATAGCAGATATTACCCAATCCAGCACCTACAGCCGTTCCGCTCATATCTTTCAGGGCGACAGTTCCAGCAACAGTACGTACCTGTACGGTTTGGTCTTGGGGAATCGTGGCAAAGGTGGTGATTGCTCCTGTTGTAGCATCTATTTTGTAAATACCTCCACTTCCTGCGGGACCATATTTTCCTGATAAATCTCCATCGTAGTTGTTGGGCATACCATAGCTTGACGAAGCTGTTACATAAATATTATTGCCCCCGTCTAAGGCTATGCCAAAGACATCACCCAAATTAGCTTTTGTCCATGTTGGTCCATGATACATAACTGGTCCCCAGTCAACAGAAAGAGCAGCTGGTGGAGCTGTTTTGTTTCGGGTATCCATGATTCCCAACACATAGTCCGCAGCCACATCGCCACGGCAGGTTACTACCTGAGCACCTTTTTTGCCCCACCAAGTGGGCATCTGTGCATAAGTACTTAGTGAATAGATGCCAAGCACTAAACAACAAAGAAAATATTTCATAATTTGGAGTGATTTGTTTGTACTTATTTTTTATGCCAGTTCACCCCAAAACAGTGCCAAAGTGTTTTAATGCAGGCATAGCGTACACATTATACATTTATAAGGACACATTATGCATACTGATGATAATGCAGAATAACTTATAATTAAGAAGGGAAAAAGCGCGGGTTATAGCGAAAAGTATACCAATTCTGAGAAGTTATCCTAACGATTGCAGCTTTTCTTTGAGAGATTTGATAAAGTTGCGACCTAATGGTAGTAAGGTATCACCCAAATCAACCGATTTGTTTTTTAAATCAATTCGTTTAATAAGTTCGATGCGTACAATAAAGCTTTTATGAATGTAAATGAAGAGTCCTGTAAGAAGTAAATTCTCCCCCACTAAACGCAATGAACGTTTTACGATATACTCTTTGTTTTGGGTTTTAATATGACAATAATTGCGATTAGCTTCTACCCACAAAATACTTTCAGGAGTAATAATCTCTCGCTTATTGCCAACTCTAACATAAATAAGCGATTCAGTCGTTTTTTTAGAGGGCAATAATGAATGAATAATTGAATCAAGCGTAAACTTGTGAAAGGGCTTCACCAAAAAAGCATGGTTGGGGATGTTAAGCGTATCTCGGTAGGTTTTTTCATCTTCGTACTGTGTCATCAATACTATAGGTAGCCCTTTGGGTACATTGGTCTTAGCAAAAGAGATACCGTCTATTTTGCCTTTAAGTCTAATATCTATCAATAACAAATCAATATCCTCCTGCTCTAAAATAGGAATCGCTTTTTCTTCTTCTTGACAAATTGCTATGATCTTGTATCCTCCCAGTTCCTCAAGCATTTTTTCCAGCGCCCAAGCTTTCAAGGGTTCATCTTCAAGAATCAAAACATTGATAGGCATTATCTGATTTTGGCAAAGGCGTAAACAATAATCAAAAATACCATATTATATTCCAAACTTATACTTAAAGGTGTACATTTTACGATTTTTAGGTGACATTATGCATGTTTTGTCTCCAAAGGCAACTCCAACAAAAATTCACTACCTGTATCAGAAGAGCTAAATAGGCATAAATTACCATGATTCAATACAGCCAATTCCTTGCACACAAACCAACCCCACACCTGTTCCTTTTTCCCCTTCCGTTCCCAAGCGACTTTTTTGAGGGGCATTGTCTTCAAATAAAATTTTCTGGATAACAGGGGGAATACCTATACCGCTATCGGTTATACGTACTTGAACATACTCATTATGGAGTTGAGTACTAATCGTGATACTTCCATTATTCGGCGTAAATTTGATGGCATTATCGGCCAAATTGCGGACAATAGTCTGCACACTCATCCTATCTGCATACACCTCTAAAAGCGGTGATTCTACCAAAGTTAGGTCTATTTGCTTCATTTCAGCTCTATTTCTCAATGAAGATATGACTTCTTGTATTTCGTGATGAATTTTAAAACGGGTGGGGCGCAACAAGGTACTACTCCGCTGAATAAGGGACCACTGGAGTAGATTATCTACCAGTTTGTATAGGGTAGTAGCAGAGTCTTCAATACTGTTACTAAGAAGTCGGGTAGCTTGTGGGTTATTTTTTTTTAATACATGACCTATGGTACTTGTAATATGTTGCAAATTGGCCACGGGGCTTCGCAAATCATGAGCCACAATCGAAAATAATTTATCTCGTTGCTGATTGGCAACCTCTGCCTTTTGTTTGGCTTTATGTATTTGATATACAGCTAATAAACTCAAAAGAAAAAAAGTAATAAGCCCAAAAGCAAGATATTGGTATTGTTTTTTTTGAGTATTGGCTACTTTATTGTTGGCTTCTAATAATTTTATTTGTTGTGTTTTTTTTTCAGTTTCGTATTTAGCTGTCATTTCAGAAACAGCACTCGCTTGGTCTTTTTGATATAAAGAATCTGAATAATGTTTGACTTCTAATAATGTGGTATATGCATTCTTAAAATCTTGCTTATCGGCATAGACTTCTTGCAAAAGCAATGTTAGACGTCTTAAATCGCTGATTGATGCTTTTTTTTGCTTTGCATAAGCGATACCTTTTAATAACACCTCTTTGGCCGCATCTAATTTACCTTGCCGAAGATAAATCATTGATAGCATTTGGTCAAACTGCGTAAGACGCCATTGCGTATTTACTAATGCCATTTTCTGATATGCTTTCTCTAAATTCATAGCGGCATGGTCATAATCTTTAAGTTCTATATAAGCCAAGGCCACATTATATAAAGCACCATACCAAAGTCTATACGGTTCTCTAAATTTTTTATAGTAGTCTTCGCAAATATTATCGGATATCAAGGCATATTTCAAGGCCTCTTGTGGTTTTTTAAGAGCAATATACGCAAGGCTTACATTAGAGGAAGACACAATTCTGTTGACTAAATATTCTTTCGGGTTAAGTTTATCCACAGGGATTTTAGATGAATATTCATATTCCTTTAAGGCATACTCAATATGTTTAGATTTATTTTTTAAAACTGCATAAATTCTGGAAATTAACGACAATGCGTTGGCGTGATACAAGTAAAATTTGTGTTTTTCAGAAATATTGGCACATTGTTGTGCCAATATTAATGCTTTACTATGATTAGATTTTCTTTCCTCTATGTTAGCTAAAAAAAATAGCCCACGGCATGTGCCAGCCTGATGCTGATTTTTTTTAGATAGAGCCAACAATTTCTGTGCTGATACTTCCAATTTATCACTATTGACATATAAATACTCCGTATTTAAAGCGATTAATGTTTTGACATAATTGGTATCTTGTTTAGGGTATTTTTCAAGCCATTTTTCAAGGCTATCTATTTTCTGAAGTTGGCTCAGGCTTATGTAAGGAATAAGAAAAACAAAGCAACTAATTAATTTCCAACTAAACATAAGTGTATTTTTCATAGGAAAGGTGTATTTTGGTGTCCTTTTTCAAACAGTTTGTGCTCATTATTAAGCAAATATAGCATAGTAGTACAAAATTTGATAATTGAAAAACAAATACTATGTAAACTTAAAACCCTACGATAATGACACAAACATATTTGCCCTCAGTTAACCAAACAGTAAATGTCCTATTTGAAAGCCAATATTCACAACAGGTATTAATGATGCTATTAAAATTAGGCATCCCTTTTTCATTTCAGCCCATTGTCTCTTTTGAAAAAACAGTTGATACATCTCTTCAAAAAAATCCAGAACAAGGAATCAATGAGAAGATTTTAGTGAAAAATTCTGAGGATACAAAACTATCAATGAAAACCATTGATAGTTTCATGGATGAGTACATACATACTGGTCATATTCCCAACATAAGCGATGTTTCCAAAAAATATGAAGTATCGGTATTTTTTTTAAAAAACCGCATCAGAGAATTGTATGGTAAGCCTTTTTATCAACTGTATATGGATAAACGGATGGAGTACGCTGCTCAATTACTTAAACAAGGCTACCGAGCCACAAAAGTATCAGCGATGGTGGGCTACGGCGAAAAATCAGTCATCAAATTCAACAAGATGTTTCAAAAGCATTTTGGAATGACTCCCAAAAAATATCAGATGAGTCAAAAGCATTAAATAATCCCCCCCCCATCGGCAATGCTGATGGGGGGGGATCACACTTTACCTTTCACTATTTTTTTAATTTTTTTATGGTAACAGGTACGCACTTATCAACGGGGCAACAATTGGTGCTATTTTCAATGATAATTGGGCAACACCCACCTGTGGGACAAGTTTGATTAGAGGCCGTGTAAGTGTAAACACCCACACCACTCAACAACACCACATTCCCCGAAGTAATAGGCACTGAACCACCATCTTTGAACCACTGAACATTGGTGTATTTTGTTGATACTGACGCCTCCACTTTACTTCCAGGGCATAATTTGATAGGTACCGTAAAACACTGGCGGTCAATGTCATCTTCGTCGTTATCGTCGTTGCAAGGCGTTGAGTCCACATCCTTCTCGTTGGTTTTACAGATTTCCGCTGTGTTGAAATGAATACCTTCTTGAGTAGCCTTCACTCGGTAGGTGAGGGTAACCGTGTCGCCGTTGGCGGCTACATTACCAATCGTCCACTTGATGATATTGCCCGTGATAGTGGCTGATCCTCTGGAAGCCACAAAACTGCCCGTTTGGAATTGCACCGTGGTGGCAATCGAGTCGGTGACTTCTACGCCCGTGGCGTTGTTGATGGATTCATTCCAGACCTTGAGGGTGTAGGTCAAGACATCCCCGATTTGGGCGATTTTGGTGTTGATGGACTTCTTTAAGGCCAAATCTACTTCAACTGTACAGTTTTGTACTGTGACAATGACTGGCGTGCGCGGCTGCGCCAAACAGTTAGCACTTGTGCCTGTCAAGGCCACATAGAACGTATCGGTTACTGTAGCTGTGCCAGCAGGCTTGAAGCTTAAACCCGTGGCTAAGGAGGTTCCACCTATGGCATTGGCAAACCAAGCCGTACCCACGCCTTGTGCATTGCTACCCAAAATGGCAACAGTCAAGGTGGGGAACAAGCTGTCTTTGCAAACCGTGGCATTAGAGTTTAATACATTGATTTCAGGACAGCTACAATTAGGAACAGTAATGCTAACGGTATCGCGGCAAGCCAACGAATCAGACTGGGTTTGAAGTACAAACCTATAAGTACCAGAAGCTGTCATACCTGAAACATTCCCTGCTGGGGTAGTAACAGTCACAACAGTATTAGGCTGTACACTCAAAACTTTCCATTTTTGGCCTGTGGCGGCATCCAATAAATTGGCTGTAGTAGGTGCAGTAGTGCCGCAATCAAGTTGTTGGTCTGGGCCTGCATTGGGTTTGATACAGGGTGTACAAGGTTCTATTGTTACGGCAACCGTATCTTTACAACCATTTAGGGTATAGACAAACTGATAAGTACCAGCCTCATTCATATTTGTAATGGAGTTCCCATTAATAGTGGCAGCAGTAGGAGTATTTCCAATTTGTGTCCAAATTCCACCCGATGGATTAGGAGCCAAAGTTGTGTTCTTGGTTAAGATATTGTTGGCACAAGCAAGTGTTTGGTCGTTGCCAGCAGATGGCTTTGGGTTCACTGTAACAGCAACGTTGGCAGTATCTTTGCACCCATTATTGTTTTGAGCCACCAAGACATAGATAGTATTAGATGTTGGTTTAACAGCTGTCGGAGTAGTCACTATCGCTCCTGTTGTGGTATTGATTGTCCACTTTGGGTTAAGCAACGTAGCATAGCCAGTGATTTTTGAAGTCAAATCTAAGGATTCTCCCGCACAAATAGCCGCTGTGCCATCAGTGATCTTAGGCTTGGCATTGACTATAACTTGGGCGGTGTCGGTGCAGGTATTTCCAGCCCCCGTAATCGAGTAAATAAATTTATACGTACCTGCTGCATTGAGTCCTGAGATGTTACCATTGGCATCAATTGTGGCAGCCGAAGGATTATTCGCTTGGGGAGCCCAAGTGCCGCTGGTGGTTACCGCAGTGAGTTTGGAGGTGGAAGTAGGTTGACATACGGCTGCTGCATCGGGACCTGCATTTGGTTTAACACATGGGCATTGTAATTCACCAATCGGTGCCCAAAAATCAAAATAGCCTGTGTGGAAACTTTGGCTATGTTCGAGCCATCCACCTATGCCATAACCTAAAAATTTCTCTCCAGCATTGGTTCCAATTTGAGTGGCAGGGCCATATCTTGTTATGGTATAAACGCCAGAGACACTTGACGTAATCGTTCCTGTTACGGTTGAATACCAATGCCAGTCGCTGAAATCAGTAACCATAGTACATTCGTTTTGATGAAAAGGTTCGGGCCCTGGATTGGTAGTTGAATAGCCGCTGTAATTGAAATCAATAGTAAACTTTTCGCCTGTTCCGTCTGGGTTTTTGGTCAAAATCCCAGTGATGCTGGCAGTGCCATCTGCCACACATTCCTTTAATATTACATTTTGGACGTAAAGTTTTTCGACGACCAATCCATTTGAAAAGTAAGAAATACCAGCTCCGTGGGTTGTGCCGTCGCAATTGTTAGCATTGCCTAAAGTGCGAAAACACGTAGTATTACAAGCACAAGACCCTACGGTTACGGCCACTGTATCACTACAGTTTCCAGTAACGGTATAAATAAATTTATAGATACCCGCTTTAGTCATGCCAGTTACAGCACCTGTATTGGTAATATTGGCGTTGATAGGATTACCCGTTTGAGCAGCCCAAGTACCACCATTTGGGCTAAAGCCAGCAAGGTTGGTAGTAGTAGTTAAGGCAGTACCAGTACAGGCTAAGTACTTATCTGCCCCTGCATAAGGTTTAGTACAGCAATTAGCTGCTATAATTGTAACTTTTCTATCTACATAGCATGTATTATCGGAGGTATGGTAAACTCTGACAGTGTAATCTCCACTTGTATTGGGCAATGAACTCGTAATAACCCCACCCGATGGAATAGCAGTGATACTGGAGGGGATAGCACTACCACTATTAAATGTAGCTCCTGCTGAATATTGATAACGTAATCCTGAACCGCCACTCAGGGTTATAGTACCATTATTAGGCGCATTAGTACCGTTACAGCTGGGTTGAGTAGCTACTGCGGTGGCTGTGGGCTCGGTGTTGACTGTTAGAGTAAATAAATCTCCCGTACTCTTACAGTTGGCATCACTTGTACTCTGGCAAGCCGCATAATAATTAGTGGTACTATTCAAGTTACCACTCGTTACACTGCCAGAAGCAATAGTAAATGAAGAGGTAACGTCGGTGGTAAGGTTAGAGTTGCTAAATATTTTTAAGGTACTTCCTGAGGCACAGGTTGTAGAAATAGTTGCGGTTAAAGAGCCGATACCACAACGATTGGCATTAGCAACAGCAGGCGCTGCTGGGGGAGTACAAGTTACTCCGCAGTTACCCGATGTTGCACAAAATCCGTCGAGGGCTACCCCGTTTTGGGCAGTATTAGTTGTAGAAAGGTAAATTTCAACTCTCCCATTGGCTAAAAGTGGTGTAAAATCTAAACAAATATATTGCCAGTTTAAGGTTTTCCAATCCACTACTTGGCCAGATGCTCCCGTGTAAGTAGCTCCAGTAATTGTCTTTACATTGGTAGATGCTGGAAGGTCAAAAGTAGAAATAGTATAGTTAGCACCTACATCTGTGGATGCGGGTGTAACCGAAAAATTTGAAACCGTGGCAGGAGAATTAGTTCCCCATTGGTCAAGCACTTCAAAGTTTATTTTTGAGTTGAGAGAGGCATTGTTAGGGCTTGCAGGGTCAAATTGGGCTGCCCAAAAGCAAATACGATAACAATCACCAGCAGTATGGGTAAAGCCTGTACTATTAGTAGGCCATAAACAGCGATTGGAGCCTGTATTGGCAGGAATAACAAAGAGCCGATTCAAATCCTTAGAGCCAGAGCCCCCGTTAGTGGAAGCATCTACCCAATAACCTGTATTAGCCACAAAATTAGAGATGGGATGATCCCAAACACCACTGGCAGTGAAGGGTAAAAACACGGAGGTACTACCGCCATAAGTTGTCATTTGAGTGGTGATTCCACTGATAGTTGTGGCGGAGAAAGTGCCATTTTCAAGGCTACCGTTGCTTAAGAGGTTGTTCGGACAAGTTTGCGCGTATAATACACTTGTCAATGAAGAAAACAGTAGAAAACGAAAGAAAGCATAAAATGCTCTCTTTATTGGTAGAGAAGTATTCATATTAATATTGGGTAAAGTTTTAAGGGGCGATTAACTATCCTTTCTCATGTAAGTATAGTATCCTAAAAAAGCACCAAAAAATATGCCCAATAAGGTATCCAAAATGACTTATTATGTATCCAAAATGTTATCTTGTGGGTATAATTATTAAAAAATGCGTATTTATTCGATATAATTTGCAGTTGATGATGCTTAACGCAGAATTGGTGCGGGTCTATTTAAAAATAGTAATAAATCAAGATATTCTCACAAAAACAGTGCCAGTGTGTTGGAATAAGACGGATATTAATAAAAAAAACCTAAGAAACTGTTTTAAAACCTATTTAACATTATTTTCATCATTGCGATATAGCACATAGTTTGACTATTTTTTGCCAATTTTTCGTAATCTTTATTAAGTCTTCTATATTGTGTAATCTAGGCAAAGGTTCTCTCGACAACCCAACGACGAGGTATTACTTTAAATCCTTTATAGTTGTCTGTTCTTACTACAACCTGCCAATTCCAATTCCAAAGCTTTTTAACCCAATCTATGAGGTCTTCTCCTCTATATCCCCCATCTACCCATACCAATTCAAGACGATTACAAAGATGATTGAGACAATCTATCTTTTTGATATATTCCAGCAACTTCATTGCACCTGCTTTTTCTGAGATACTGGCAGCACAAACATAAACAGCCAATAATAAACCTTGTGTATCTACTAAAATAAAACGTTTTCGCCCTTTTACCATTTTCCCAGCATCATAACCCCGTTGATTACCCCACAGCTTGTTGTTTTGCTGCTTTGTGAGTCAATGCAAGCTGCTGTTGGGCGTTTTTTACGCTTTAATAAACATTTCCTCACTTTTTTGACCAACTCAGTGTGTATGATTTCCCACGTGCCGTCTTTACTCCAACGCCTGAAGTAGTCATAAACCGTGGACCAATTAGGAAAATCATGCGGTAAAGCTCGCCAAGAGCAACCCTCTTTGACAACATAAAAGAGAGCATTGATGATTTCTCTTAAATCCTCATTGGGGCGACCGCCTTTGGTGCTTGTGTTTTTGGGTAAAGGAAGTGGCTTTTTTAAATTCTTCCAGCCGTTTTTGCTTATATCGCTCGGATATTTAACCCTTTTGTGTTTAATTTGTCCTGTACTCAAGTTGATTG
>JBDHXS010000190.1:0-10363 GCA_039810845.1 Runella sp.
AGGGCCTATTGATCCTACCTATACGGTATTTGTACCTACCAATCAGGCCATGATAGCAGCTAAGTTGTCGCAGGGGGAAATCAATGTGGCAAGTCCTGCTAATTTGGCACGCATTGTTGCTTATCATATTGCTTTGAGTCGTTATTTTTCTACGTTTTTGCCCAATGCCACCCTAAACATGTTTGACGCCTCTTATACGACCGTTGTGGAAAATAAAGCGACTGGAATCAAAGTGACAGGTAGAGGAAGCCCTACTCCACCAGCCAATGTTACTAAAATTGATATTACAGCTACAAATGGAGTTATTCATATCATAGATAAAGTTTTGATTCCTTAAAATGGGAACATAAATTTGTAAAAAATTGTATTGAATAGACTGTCAATCAATCTATAAAATCATGAAAAGTCTCTTAGTAGCACTTCTGGCAAGTATCGTTGTTTTAACGGGTTTTATACATGCTGAACAAAAAGATACAAAAGCTGAATCTGGCAATAAATTTCGTTATCGTGCCCTTTCAAGTAACAATCCTGTGAAAATCACTTGGGAAACGCTACGAGATGTAACTTTCAAGAAAAAATGGTATCCCGAAGAGTCAGTATATATGCTCTATCCTACTTTTGGTCCCAATGTCAACAAACTCAATGGTAAAGAAGTACTCTTAACGGGTTATATTTTACCTATTGACGTAGAATCAAATCTCTATGCCCTTTCGGCCTTTCCGTTTAGTGCATGTTTTTTCTGCGGAGGAGCTGGTCCTGAATCAGTCGTTGGCTTAAAATTCAAGAAATCTGGACGTAAGTTTAAAACCGACGAACGCCATACTTTACGTGGAACCATGAAACTCAATGCTGATAATATTTACGAACTCAACTACAACCTCGAAGGAGCAGAAATTGCGGAAGAATAGACCCGTTTATATCAAGGAATTTATACAAATCCCCAAAATCCTCGTCGAAGTTTTTTGGGGATTTTTGTTTAATAAAGAACGCATGAAGCTGCTATCAAAGGTTTATTAGCCACTACCTAATACCAATAAAAGTATTTGATTGAGGAAGGAAGAGAAGAATTATTCTAAACTTTAGGGGTGACCTCTCTGAAGTTGTTTTCAAGTTTAGCTAGTCTGGCAGTTTTGTTGCCCTAATTCATTGCAATGTATTACAGTAAGAATATTGAATACTATTAACCGCAATGGCGAATCACTGTTAAACGATTAATGGTGCGGAAGAAGCACGTAAAACGAAGCAAGAAACTTGTTCCTAAAACTATTTCGTCGAAAAGCAGATTTCTCCGATGCAGATTACCTCTCGGAGTACCGCCGAACGGGCAATTTGGCCGAGCTGGGCGAGTTGTACGAACGGCACATGGACATGGTCTTTGCGGTATGTTTCAAGTACTTGCGCGACGAAGATGATGCTAAAGATGCCGTCATGCAGGTGTTTGAGCAGTTGATAGAAGAGTTAAAAATCAGTGAAGTGCGTAACTTCAAAAGCTGGTTGCACAGCGTAACCCGCAATCATTGCCTGATGCAACTCCGCTCCAAACGCGTGGTGGTGGGCGACGAGGGGCTGTTTGAACACGAAGCCTACGAAACCTTCGTGGTACAGGCCCCTGAAACCGACGTAACACTCGAAACGCAATTGTCGGATTTGGGTGATTGCCTTCAAACGTTGGCCGTAGAACAGCGCAAAAGCGTAGAACTGTTTTATTTCCAACAACTTTGCTACCAACAGATTGCCGAGCAAACGGGATTTGCATTAACAAAAGTGAAAAGTTATCTCCAAAACGGAAAGCGTAACCTGAAACTGTGCATGGAGGGCAAACAACATGGCTAAATCAAAACAACCTACTCCGCCTTCGACGCATCAATTGCGCCAGTACGTGGCAGGGAAGCTAACTCCCCGAGACCAGCACGAGGTAGAAAAAGAAGCATTACAAAACCAACAAGTCGATGATACGTTGGAAGGACTCCAAGCCATGAAAAACGCGGGCATGGACGAGTCGGCGGCGCTTTTGGATGTCCGTAGGCGACTACAACAGCGGATAGCGCCAAAAAGACGGAGGCTAGTGCCGTATTACTATGCTTCGGCCGCTGCGGTGGTCATGACTGTGGGGTTGGGTTGGTGGTTGGTACAGCGGCAAGACTTACCCGAATCAACGGCTAAAACAATGGCAGAGAAGGTATTACCGTCGGCTCCCGTACCTGAAAGTACGCCTATTTTAGAAGAAAACTCGCCAACACTTTCTGCCAAACCCAACACCCAAACGCTTACTAAAAAACCAGTCCAAGAACAAGTGGCCGCCGCGCCTCCTACCCAAGAAATGTTGGAAGCTGCCCCCGCCGAGAGTAGTGCAGTAAGCATAGTAGAAGAAAAAAAGGCGGACGAAGTCGCCGCAGTTCCTGCGCAGAAATTGGCCGCCAGACCCGCACAGGCAAAAAGTCGCGTAGCGTCGGCTCCTGCGGCGGCGTTACCAGTCGATACGTTTACGCTACGTGGCAAGATATTGGATGCCGAAACGCGAGAAGCACTGGCAGGAAGTATCATTGCGGTGATGGGACGCAATCGAGGTACTTCTTCGGCTAACGACGGAACGTTTTTTCTACGAGGTGTGCGTCCCAATGACAACATAAGCATTGGCGCTGTCGGATTTACTCCCGTTCAAATCACGGTGAAAGATTCGCTTTTAGCGCCAGTTTTGTTACAAGCAGAGCAAAATGCACTGAGTGAGGTAGTCGTTACAGGTAATGGCAAACGTGCTCAAAAGCCCAGATCAATCCAAAACCAAAAAACATATTCGGATTACTTACGGCAAGCAGTACAAGCATTTTTGAAAAAAAATCCCCAAGGCCCTCGAGGGCGAGTGGTGGTTGAATTTTCGGTAAATGAATTGGGGGAATTAAGTGATTTTGAGAATAAAAATAGGGCGAATAATCAGCTGTTTGAGGAGGCCGTTCGCCTCCTCAAACAGGGAGAAAAGTGGACGCCTACTTATAAAAATGGCCAGCCCCAAACGGCAAGAAAGCGCCAAGTTTTTCAGTTTTAGCACAAATGGGACGATTACTTCAATCGTCCCATTCCGCCATCTACGTTGAGAACCTGTCCCGTAATCCAACTGCCTTCGTCAGAAAGCAACAGTTTTGCTACGGCGGCCAAATCCTGAGGCGTACCTACGCGCCCAATCGGGTGGCGTTTGTTGGAAGCCTCTCGTTTTTCATCGCTCGACAACAACGAGGCCGCCAAAGGCGTGTCGGTTAGTGATGGCGCGATGGCATTGCAACGGATTTTGGTGGCGGCCAACTCCGCCGCCAACGAACGAGTCAAGCCTTCTACCGCACCCTTGGCCGTGGCAATCGACGCGTGAAAACCCATACCCGTTTGGACGGCAACCGTACTAAAAAGCACGATAGATGCTCCGCCTGCTTTACGAAGTCGGGCAAGGCTGGCCTGAATTGCGGCGACGGCTCCTAAGACATTGACGTTGAAATCTGCCTGAAAATCAGCTAACGAAAACCGCTGAAAAGGTTTGAGATTGATACTGCCTGGGGCATATATAAGGCCGTGAAGGGTATCGGGTAATGCGTCAAAAAGACCTTCAACGGGCTGAGTGACGTCCCACGTAATATGGTGACTTTGAATCCCTTGCGGTGCGCGGCGCGAAGCCGTAAACAGCGAGGCTCCTTCGGCTTGAAGGATTTGGGCAATGGCAAGGCCAATTCCAGAGCTTGCCCCGATGATAAGAATGTTTTTTCCTTGAAACGACATTAGAAAAAGGAGTTTGCTTTATTTAACTCGTAGGGCCAGTGGATGGTTTTAAGATAACTTACTTTTGAAATGAACTACCTAACTTTTGAAAACGGAGATAAAATGCCCGCCTTGGGGCTTGGGACGTGGAAATCGGCCAAGGGAGAAGTATATACGGCCGTAAAAACCGCTATTGAGATCGGCTATCGGCATTTCGATTGCGCTTTGGTGTATGGCAATGAGCAAGAAATCGGTCAGGCGTTTGCGGATGCGATGAAAGAAGGGATGGTAAAAAGAGAAGAACTGTGGATTACGTCAAAACTCTGGAACAACAGCCACGAAAAACAGTATATTTTGCCTTCCATCAAGACCACCTTAAAAGATTTACAGCTCGATTACCTCGACTTGTACCTCATCCATTGGCCAGTAGCGCTCAAACGAGCGGTTGCTTATCCCCAAACGGGCGAGGACATGCTTAGTCTGAGGGAGATTCCTCTTTCAGAAACTTGGGCAGAGATGATTGTTTTAAAAGAAATGGGTCTGACCCGCCATATCGGGGTTTCCAATTTTAGCATTAAAAAACTGGAAGAGGTAACTGCTGCCACGGGCGTTCGTCCTGAGGTAAATCAGTTGGAACTGCATCCGTTTCTGCAACAGCAGAAAATGCTTGATTTTTGCCAGTCTAAAGGAATTTATCTGACAGGCTTTTGCCCGTTGGGCTCGGCAGACAGACCTGCTAACCGTATTGTGGAAGGGGAGCCAAAGCTTTTTGAGAATCCAATCATTCAGGAATTGGCAGAATCCAGAGGATGTACGCCTGCTCAAATCATGTTGGCATGGGCCGTCTGTCGGGGAACTTCCGTTATACCCAAATCAGTACATGCCCACCGACTCACAGAGAATTTAGCCGCTGCTGACATTGAATTAAGTGCGCAAGAAATGGAAACCATGCGAGGTTTAGACCTGCATTATCGCTACATCAAAGGAAATTTTTGGTGTTTGGCAGGCAGTGATTATACGCTAGAAAACCTTTGGGACGAATAAATCTCTCCTCAAAGCCTATCTATGTACCAAAACTTGGGTAGGCTCTTTTTCTTTTTTCAGGATATCGAATCGTACGAAAAGAGCAACCACAACTGTAGAAAAGGCAAAATAGCTTCCAAGTGCTACCGTAGCCCAAGGCAATGATGCACTGATACCGAACCAATCATTTTGGTAAATCAGAAAAAGCCCTAAAGCGTTTTTAATTCCTTCCCATACCCACGCGTAGGGGTTTCGATCCATGAGTTCGGTATAAGCAAAAACAGAGAGAAAGATAAAGCCTCCATATACAAAAATATTAGGCGCACCGATTTTGCCGATGTTCAAGAAGAAGTAATTGATGAGGGCAAACGTAAACAAAAACTGAAACCACGTCCATACCAAAAAAAGAGTAGTGGCTTTGGTAGCATATTTTTGAAAATTGTAAGGGTCATCAATTTTATGTACGGGATAGTTGACCTGTACATCGGCAGGGCGCCAGCCCGTTGGCATAAACCAAATCCGAGCTTTATCCTTCCAGCTCTTGGTCCGATAGGCGTCTTTTATCAATAGCCACAAATGCTGGAAATTGATTTTTATGGGATTCCACGTCTGAACGGGGCGGGTGATGCCATAAACAGGCGGCACGTCGGGGAGTTCTTCTTGGAACGTACCAAAGAGTTTATCCCAAATGATAAAAATCTGCCCATGGTTTTTGTCCAAATAAATGGGGTTCATAGCGTGGTGTACGCGGTGGTGCGAGGGCGTCACGATGATCTGTTCTAAGATACCCATTTTGCCAATGTAGATGGTGTGGTACCAAAACTGGGCAAAAAGATGTAAAGGGGCTACGATGGCAATGACTGTGGGAGAAACTCCTAATAATGCAGCGGGGAGTAAGAAAATGGTAAATAAACTGACAAACGACGAAATGCTTTGGCGCAAAGCACAGGCCAAATCAAACTCTTCGCTGCTGTGGTGAATGGCGTGTTTATTCCAAAAAAAATTGATTTCATGACTCAAGCGGTGAACCCAATAGCCCGAAAAATCCAATGCGACAAAAGCAACGACGTACGTCCAGACGGTAGATTGAATGGTATAAACAGCCCAATGTTTCACCATATAGTCATAAGTAAGAATAGAAACACTCAGACCAAGAACGTCTTTAATAATGTTGGTATAGCCCGAACTCATGCTTGAAAGCATGTCCATAGTACGGAAAGGCTGTTTTTTGACTGCCCAACCGTACAATTTTTCCAGTAATACCAATCCCAAAAAAATGGGCATCGCAATCAGGAGAATTTTTCCGTAGGTTTCCATTTTCTGATTTTCTTAACAAATTATGCAAGCATACTATTTTTAATTACAAATGTAAAAATAATTTAATTTTATCAGTAACTGCTTGTGCTATTTATAGATAAGTAGGTTGTAATAGCAGCGTAATTCTTCTTTTGAAAGAATTCTATCAACCCAAACAAGGTATGCATATTCGTCAAGCAGTGGGGAATTTATGAAAACAACCGTAACTTTGTTCTTCAACAGGTAGAGGTATGCACAAATTCATTGTTAGTTGTTTTGTAATCGCTTGGGCAGGTTTAGGTTTGTGGTCGAAAGAGAAAAAAGAAATCCAATTCGCTTACAGTCAAGATACTTTGCGTAAAGACCCACTTCGCAAAGACACGGGCATTGTTGCGAAAAACCTTATTGGCCTTCAAAGAGACACCACTTTTCGTCTCGACACGGTGGTGCCAGTCAGTAAGTCTGAAATAAAAATTGCTGATCTCTCACATCTGTTTATATGTCCAGGCAGTTCGGTTCTTATTCCTTTCACCACCGAGGGAAAATTTGAAGAAAACACCTATTTTCGAGTACAAATAGCTGATATTTCTGGCAGATTTGTTACGATTTCGGATTCTGTCCTTCAAAGCCCTATTCGGGTAACACTTCCCGCCAACCGTTCTGGCTTGGTTTCGCTACGAGTGATTTGTGCAAACATATCAAGTAAGCCAAGTCGCTTAACTCTTTTGCCTTTTGCTCATGCCCGCATAGAGCTAAACGACGGTAGTTCCATAGCCAAAATTGGCCCAGGCCAAATGGCAACCTATCGAATTATGCTTACTGGAGTAGCTCCATGGTCTTTTTCAGTATCTGATGGTACTACAGTGACCAATACATTGATAAATCCTTATACAGCACAAGTAGCTCCTGCTCAAACAGGCTCTTATAAAGTAACATCGGTTAGCAATGCGTGCGGAAGTGGTACTACATCTGGCGAGATAGTGGTACAAGTGAGTCAGGATACTCTGCCTGTTATTACGCTAAAAGCAGTCCCCAAGGCAGGATTTCGGGTATGTACAGGTACTCCGTTTCAAATCAATTTTAATGCAACGGGTAAATATAATGTTGGGAATGGGTTTGTGGTACAATTGAGCGATTCGGTAGGAGAAAATTTTACAAACATTTCTGAGATTGCTTCTGAAAGCCCAGTAACGGCAAAAACGCCATTTGGAATAAAGCCTGGTAATTATAAATTACGGGTTGTTTCTACCTTTCCCACGATTTCAAGCGACACTGTAGATGTGAATGTCTCGGCAACAGCAACAGCAACCCTCCGTCGTGATTCCCTTGAAATTCCTGAAGGGGGTTCAACCAATTTGAGCTTAGATTTTGGTGGTGGTGGCCCTTGGTTTGTGCTTTTATCAGATGGGACTTACCAAAACGATATTCGTGTTTCACCTTATACAATCAAAGTAACTCCCAATAATCCAACTACTTACAATATTACTTCAGCAGGGGGGTTTTGTGGCGTCGGAAGTTTTTCTGGAAGTGCTTTTGTGAAAGTAAAAATTCCACCCGCTACTATTACAACTGGTAATTTATCTGATAAAATTATTTGTTCAGGCACAGAAATTACTGTCCCATTTACTACCACTGGGCGCTTTGAAAATGCTAACCGATTTTTAGTACAGATAACGGATACCAGCGGAAAATGGGTCAACCTACCTACGATGGGGGGAGCAAGCGCGTTGCGAGCTAAAATTTTACCGCCTTATCTGAAAGATACCCTTACAACCCAACAAATTCGGGTTGTTTCTACCTTTCCATTCACAGAAGGAGTACCTACCAACATCAACGTCATGATGCCCAATGCTGCTTCTGCCCTTGTGACAGGTGGGGCTGTGATTCGTCCAGGCGGGGCGGCTCGCATCCGAGTTACCTTTAAAAACGGTTTGCCACCTTGGTCTTTTGTACTTTCTGATGGCACAACCATAGCAGGCACCTTTATCAATCCCTATCAACTCACTGTGAATCCACGAACGACTACAGAATATAAAGTAGTTTCGATTAATAACACCTGCGGAACGGGCGTTACAAACGGAAATGGAGCTGTGATTCGAGTAGAGACTAATTAGAGCTTTTTACGATAATCGCCTCTTGAGAAGAATTTTTCGATGAAACAATACATCAATATAAAAAAATAACGACTACCCATTTCTTTGATTTTTAACTTCGACTCACCATACTTTCTATTAGTCCAACTATTAGGAATTACAGCGTAACTGTAGCCTCTTACAATGGCTTTCAAGGGTAATTCGACAGTCAAATTGAAATGCGGGGATAAAAAAGGCTTTAAGCCTTCCATAGTCTCACGTTTGTAGAGTTTGAAAGCATTGGTAGTATCATTGTATTTAATTCCCATCACCACCCGGATAATGAAATTAGCCAAACGATTTACTATTTTCTTTATAGTAGGATAGTCATATACTTTTCCACCTTTTCCCCACCGTGTCCCAAATACGGCATCGTAGTTTCCTTCGACCATTTTTTTATAAAATCGTACCAAATCTTCGGGATCGTCAGAAAGGTCGGCCATAAAAACGGCCACACAGTCCCCTGAGAATCGTTCGAGACCATATCGAACGGCATACCCAAATCCATTTGGGCCTTGATTGGTTTCAAAAACTAAAGTAGGTATATCTTTCGATAAGTCTTCCAGTACCTTTAATGTGTCGTCTTTAGAATTATCGTTTGTGACCCAAATTTCGTGAGGAATGGCATACTTTGATAAAGTAGCATACAGACTCAACAATGTTTGTGTAAGGGAGTCTTGTTCGTTATAAGCAGGAATGACAACGCTCAATTTCATTGAATGACAGCCCCCCACTCGCAGCGGCGAACCGCCCCAATGGGGGAGTTTGTTTATGGTTAATCTGCGAGGATTATAAAGCAAAAGTGGGTCATTTTGCCCTAATTTCCAATTTTTCCCAGCAAACGGTCGTAATTTTGGAGTGTTTTCTGAACCGTATCATCGTATCGAAAACCAAGCCATTCATTTATATTGGCAAACATTTGACGACGATTTTTAAGAAAAAAAGAATTAGTTACAGCATGAATATTACTTAATCCTCCATGATGTTTGCGGTATTTTCCCATGATTTCGGGTAAATAGCCAATCTTTCCTCGCGCCGCCAATTGAATCACTAAGGCCCAATCGCCAGCAGCGGCTTGGTGATGCCATTCGGCAAAATCTTCGGTACGAAAAAAATTTCGAGACATTAAGCTGGCCGTCCCCACAAACCAACGATCTTCAAGTAAATCTTCTATCCCCGAAACGATTTTTTGGTCAACTAAATTGAACGAATGACTAGGTGAGCCATCTTCATAAATTACTTCCAGATTATGATGGCAAATAGAGAAATCAGGATTGCTTTCTAAAAAATCAACCTGTTTTTGAAGTTTATAAGGGTCTGTCCAGTAATCATCTCCTTCACAGAGAGCCACATATTCACCAATACAGATTTTGAGTAAAAAAAGTACATTATTACGACCTCCAAATTCTTTGGGTTCTTTAGGTCCTAAATTTTCGGGATGAAGGTAAGCACGGATTATGTCAGGAAAACGCTGGGCATATTCTTGAATGAGAGCAGGAGCGTTATCAGTCGAAGCATCATCCCCAATCACAATCTCAAACGGAAAGGTCGTCTGTTGCATCAATGCTCCTTCGAGCATTTGAATGATGTATTTTTCGTGGTTGTAAGTAGGAACGCAAACGCTGACTTTCATCGAGCAGACTCTTTTAGGCGGTGCGGCAAAAGTGCAAAAAAACTATATATGCTCATTAACCATTTTGGAATAATATAATCTCTAATCACTTCTTTAGAAACTTCTTTACTTGGCTTTCCTAAGTTTAAGTATTTTACTGCCAAACCCGCGCGCCGAAAATATTTTTTTTGATATTGACGAGCATCCAACATCATTCGATAATACCGTGAAATATTGCGCTTCAAGAATTTATCATATTGATAATCAAGCTCTTTATTAATACCATTGTACATTTGAATTCGATTGTGCAAGAATCTGGCATCACGATAGTGATCTTTAAAACTGGCTCCGCCGCGGTTTTTTCGATAGACTGACATAACCCCTGGCACATAACCAATCGGACCTTGTTTTGCTAAAATTACATATCGAGGAATGTCACCGCTAGTTGATTGTAAAAACCATTCAGGATAATACATCAGCCCATTTTTAAACATCACGGCGGAGGTTGCCATAAACCAAATTTCATCTTCTCCAATCAAATCCTCTATTGTAACTACCG
>JBDHXS010000191.1:0-10345 GCA_039810845.1 Runella sp.
CCACCAACTGCCTTCCTCAAAAAACACCAGAAGACCGATTGGTTCCCCACTATCCAGAAAGATGACGAAATTGAATGGAAATCTTTAGTTTTAAATGCTACTAATTAAGGGAAGCTTTCAGGTCCAAGTATCATTAAGGGAAGATCATCAGATAAAGTATCAATATTCGAAGGTTTTTGGGACTTCCTCTCCTGGATGGAGCTTTATAACTTCGTTCACCCGCCGCACGACTGTTACATTTTAAACTCAAACTCTTTTGTTCAACGTGTGATCGGTATATTAAAAGGTAAAAGCGATATAAAGACTGTTGCATCTTATATGGACAACGACGAAAGCGGTTATCAAACCATGCATGCCATGGCAGGTGAATTAGAGCCGTTAGGTATTAGCTTTCATGACATGAGCCAGAATTATAAAGATCATAAAGACGTAAACGAATTTTGGACGAACGCAACAATCGGCAAAGGTTCCGGCTTCGGCAATTGGTCTGGGCCGAATAACCCGTCATATAAACCGAAGTGAAATAAAATGAATTTCGATGCTTCACTAATTGCCGAAATAGAAGTCCATTATAAAACTAATGTCAGAGCCAAGGATCGACCTCAAATTAAATCCTCAAAGGATGCTTACGAGGTAATGAGAAGTATTTGGGATGACAATAAGATTGACCTACTTGAGCAATCAAAATTAATGCTGCTAAATCGGGCTAATCGCGTTTTAGGGATTGTTGATTTATCGACGGGTGGGGTGGCCGGTACAGTTGTCGATCCAAAAATTGTTTTTGCAACTGCCTTAAAAGCCAATTCAAGCAGTATCATTCTTGCCCACAATCACCCGTCAGGAAGTTTGACCCCCAGTGATGCAGACATTGAGCTAACCAAGCAGATGTCCAAAGCCGGGAGATTGCTTTCTTTACCAGTCAGGGATCATTTAATTATTACAAGGGATTCTTATTATTCCTTCGCTGATGAATGGAGCCTGTAGCTACCGAGTTAAATCCTTATCTCTGTCAAGAGATTTATCTTGTGACTTTGAGGCATCCTTTAATCTCTGAATTCTTGCTTTTAGTTCTTCAACCATTGCCTTTTTCCGGTTAGCCTCTTCGTTTTCTTCTTCCTCAAGCTCCTGTTGAAATGCTTTTTCGGCGATCTTTTCTTTTACATCATTTTCCTTTTCGAGTTCTTTCTCTCTTTTTTCAAGTCGCTTTTCTGCTTTTTCGTTTTCGACAAATTCAATTTGTTCCTCGTGACATTCTTTTACAGCCTTAGCAATCTCTCGCTTTTGTTTCTCAACTAGTTTTAACTTTTCCTGGGTGAGGTTGTATATTTCTTCCTTATTTAATTGGGCATTGTTTATTAATTGATCGTGGGCTTTAAATAATGTTTCAAATTCAAGTAAATGTTGACTTGAAAGCTTGCCTAGCTTGGACCAGTGCTCATTTGCCAATTGAGACCATGTTTTTCTCATAAAAACCGATTGACTTTAAGTATTATTCCTTGTACTATGAAAATATGATTGATAAAGTTATTAATAAAAATGACAACAGCTCCTTTCGGAAATATATCTATAGCAAACCAGAGTATGCCAAGCATATTTCTATTGCAAAATATTTGATATCCAAATTCAGTAAAGGTGAATGGAAGAATTATCCCGATGATCTGTGGTTTATAAGAACTGAATTCGCAATATGCTGCACATTAAGCTCCGAGAATTTCTCTAAAGATTTAAAAATCCATTTTATTGCAGTTGATTTGGAATGTAGCCCCTTGGAAATTTTCAACGACCCAGACCTTCCGGATTTTACTTAGTTGACTGTTCGTATGACCAATAAAATTATAAACAAAAACGATAATAATCACACACGCCAATATTTGTATGAAAGACCCACTCTTGCTCGTCACATACCTATTGCACATTATTTGATCAAGAAATTTGCCAAAGGCGAATGGAAAAACTATCCGAATGATTTGTGGTTCATACGACAGGAATTTGCTATTTGCCTGGAACTAGAAAATGACACCTATCCTCGGGAATGGAAGATTCATTTTATTGCCATTGAACTTGAATGTAGTCCTTTGGAAATTTTCAACGATCCCGATCTGCCAGATTTTAAGTAATTACCCTTAGTTATTGCGTTCCATTATTTTAGCGCAAATATTTTCTATGTTATCAAAAGAAACTCGAATTTCTTTGTTACAATCCATTGCCATCTGGATAATACTATTAGCCGTTTCTTATATTTATATCATTTCTAGGAAATCCGAGGACGGCTTTGCTATACCACCAGATAGTGCGGAGGTTTTTGCATTCGTCATAGCCTATCTGTTACCTATAACGGCAGCACTTACGCTAATAATTCACGTTATATTGCAATTATTTCGGCTGTTAAAAGATATACGAAAAATTGCAGTAATCCTTGGCATAGCCTATGTGATTGCACACGTAGTATGGAGCGGTTTTAGTGCATTAGTCTTTCAGTTGATAAGATTTGAGGAAGACGACGGCGATTCGTTTATTTATTACAATTGGTATAAAATTGGGGTCTTGTGTTCGGCAATTGTTGCGTTTATTTATGTAAGAACTCGATACGAAGATTTATTTGAGTATGATGATGTAATCATTGGAGGAGAGCAAGAAACTCCCGTTGATAGTGTTTATAAAATTGGCTCAAAAGAATTCAATAAAGCTGTCGCGAATAATGAACTCACAGTTATGCCTACTGGAGATCGGCCACCAGTTGGAGACCCTTCACATGGAACCGCACATTTCGTTCCAGATAGTGTAAAGGAAGAGCTAACCGAAAAAAATCCTCAAAGAGGCCTTTGGTTAGGAGGAGGTTTTTTTCATCATCGGGAAGGAAATCTTCTTACTGTTGCTGCTCCAGGAAGTGGGAAGGGTGCAGCATTAATTATTCCGAACCTACTGATTAGCCGTGATTATAAACACTCATTTGTGGTATTTGATCCTAAAGGAACCAATGCCGCGATTACTGCGAGATTTCAGCAGGAAAGCGGTCAAAAGATTATTATTCTCGATCCCGCAAACCTACAGGGGCTTAACAACGCTACACATGGAGTTAAAGCTGCCAGCTTTAATCCTCTGGATTTTATTAGTGATAATATCGTACGCGGTTGTAGTCAGATTGCCAATCTCTTATTGCCAGATGATCCCAAAGCAGATGATAAAATTTGGAGATCAGAAGCTCGAGATCTTATACAGTCATTATTGATGCACATAATGACACATCCTAAATATGAGGGCCAAAGGAATTTGGTGACACTCTATAGGCTTTTCAGGCAAAAAAGTTGGGATGATATTCTCCTCGAAATGGCAGAGAATTTAGCCTGTGATGAAAAGATTTTTGATGCTGCGAAAAAAATGGTGGAATTAAAAGAAACAAGTGAAAAAACATTTGGATCTGTCGTTTTCTCTACAGGGGAAGCAATTAACTGGTTAAAAGACCCGGACTTACAAACCGCATTGCTTGATTCAAGTTTCAACCCGGCAGATATTGATAAAGGGGGCATTACTTTATACCTATGTATCCCAATAGATAGTATAGAAATTTACTCAACCTGGGGCCGTCTTATAGTTGGAGGCCTATTATATGCGAATTCAAGGCCATCAGGTCGTTCAAAAGCATGGTGTTACTATTTGTTAGATGAGTTTCCTACAATGGGCGTTTTCCCAGAGGTCATTAAAGCGTTAGCATTTAGTCGTGAATTCAAAATGAGGATATGGCTCTACGCTCAAAACCTTGCCCAACTAGATCGTATTTACACGGAAAATCAGCGTAAAGAAATTCTTGGGACGTGTGGCGTTTTTCAAGCTTTTGCCGTTAACGAGCCAACCACGGCAAACTATGTTTCGGAACGACTTGGGGTAAAGACCGTCTCCAAAATGGTAACCTCTAGATCAGAGTCTTTTGGAGGTGAATCAAATACAACAAGTTACTCTACAAGCAAAAATGATTTCCAGCGTGCACTATTGTTTTCAAATGAAGTAGAACGAGAAAAGAATATGATTTGCTTCTCCGAAATTGGGACATACCGTTTGGTTAAATGGATGTACTGGAAAAGCCCGACAAATAATTTAGAAGCTAAATACTTCAAAGTAATGAATGCTAATGCAGATAAGAATATAAACTATAGTTAATGGTGAAGTGTCGAAGGTGCAAATCTATTATACTTCGAGAACTTCATAAACGGGATACGGAATGGTATCCAATTCAGGCGACTTGTCGTTCATAAGAATAATTGGGTTACATTCTAATGGAATAGCGAACATACGCAGTTGCCATTCGCGGGGATACAATGGTTTCCGAAGATCAAGACAAAGCATATGTTGTGCGGCTTGATAATCTCCACTTTCAGGATAATTTTTCCATGGACTATTACAGAATCTTTCTATTAGCCAATTTGCCATCGGAACGTGGGGAATTAGTTCGTGATCAAGACTTGTGTCGCCTCTACCTAACCAACATCTAAGAAAGTTGTCATTTTGGGCGGCGAATTTTTGTTTTGAAGAGAAATCAATCATGCCACAAGTATGCCATATCTTTATATGACAATCAAATGATTTTTAGTTAATGGCCTGGAGCGAATTTATTAATAAGCAATTCGACGAAGTTCGCGCCCTAGATGAAAGGCATAAGGAGGCTCGAAAGGAGCTTTTGACCAAGCAAAAGTACGAACTTAAAACTTCAATCAAAGCGATTGATCTTGCTAAACGCCATGAGCAGGAACGTAAAGAATTAACCCAAGCACAAAGTAGGGAAAGGCAAATCTTGTATGAAAAGCACATGAATGAAGCCGATGTGCTTTCACTTAAAAACAGTAATTATTTAAAGAGCTATGAGGCCCAGCAAGAGCAACTTGCCCATGATTTACAAAGAAGAGAAGAGCGAGAAAACTTAAAAGCCGCTCGTGAAGCTGAAGCGGAGCGAGATAAGACCCTTATCGATAAATTGAAAGAAAAGTTGAAGAAAAGCCGAGAAAAGGGTCGGTCTCGCTAAAATTGTTTTCTCCATATCGAACCATATAAAACCACGTTACGCCATTCTTGCTCGGATACTCTTCCGGGCATTTTTTATTTGGAAATACGCATCTAATTTTAAGTACAGGATGCTTGATTTCATTTTTCTTTTCCTGGCAAATCCATCCTGATCACATGATGTTCGGTAATGTTTATTGGGGTTCTATACTGTTCGCTAACATGTTGAAATAGTTATATAATAATTCATTTTATGCTTGACAAATCGGTAAGAAAAAGTATATCGTAGGGCATACGCAAGACGTGGTTTGTAGCTACAAAAACTCGTTGAGATTTTTGGCACAAACCGTCTTGCAAAGGAGACGTTGCACTCTCCCTTGACCCTCTCGCTGAAAACCTGATTCATGGCACGACCGAAAAAAGACGCTACACAAAAGCGCGATCACATGATCCGCTTTCGGGTTAACAAGGCCGAGCTTTTGCAGTTTAAAGAAGCTGCGGAAAATGCGGGCTTGTCGGTCAGTGACTTTGTGCGTGTCAAATCGGTTGCAGCATTACCCAGACACAGGAAGGCGACCCCGGAGCGGGCGGCACTTATTCGTGGGCTTGCCGAGTTGGGTAAGATCGGATCGAACCTTAACCAGATCGCCCGAAGCCTTAACCGGAAGGCTTTATCTGATGGCAACTCCTTCATACCTGATAATGCCCAGATTAGCCACGCCCTAGCGGGTGCTGATGCCTTAACCCTTCACTTGATAAATCTGCTCGAAAATGGTCATTAGAGGACGCACACGGGGCAATGGCCGCCAGCTAGGGGATTACCTCTTAGCAGAGGCCGAGAACGACAATGTGCAGATTCTGGACGTTGAGGGACGCCTCTCTTTTACCTCCAAGCAGCTTAAGGATACGCTTCTCTCGATGTCGCTGACATCCGAGCTTACCCGCAGCGACAAGGGCCTGTATCACGCTCAAATTAACCCCGCCTATGGAGAGGACGAACTGACCCCAGAAAAGTGGTTTCAGGCAGCCGATATACTAGCTGGGGAGCTTGGGCTTCAGGATCAGAGGCGGGTTATCGTCTTGCATAGCAAGAAAGGTCGTACCCATGCCCATGTGGTCTGGGAGCGGTTCGATCACGAAAAGCGAAAAATGGTATCGGACAGCTTTTCAAGACTTGCCCAGGATCGGGCACGTCAGGCCATGGAACAGGTTTTTGAAATGAAGAAAACTCCGGTTCGCAACCAAAGACGACCGGAGATGAAAGAAAGCCTCTCCGACCTGTGGAAGAAATGCAAAACAGGTGGAGAGTTTGTTCAACGCGCTAAGGCTTTGGGCTATACGATTGCAGCAGGTGTGCAACGACGCCCCTTTATGGTCGTGGATATAACAGCCAGATCATTCGACCTGGTGCGCCAGCTTATCGGCGTAAAAACAAAAGAAGTAAAAGAAAAACTTAGGGGAGAAAAACTACCCTTAGAAAAAGTTGCTATTGAACAAGCCCGTAAAATCCTAGCAAATGATAATGACAAGATAAGAGGCAAGGCTTGTGCCTTTGCCGATAATCGCAATGATATGTTTGCTAAACAAGAAAAGGCTAAGAGCAAACTGGAAACAATCGCAGGAATGTTTGCAGAGGCGAGGGAAGAATTATTAGCGTCTTTAAAAACTAAACGAGATCAAAAACTCTCTCAAGTGAAACACAACTTAGACCGGGATCGCTAGATACAAAGAAACCGCTTACTGATAAACATAGATCCGATAAAGGGAAGGCTATTCTACTCCGAAAAATCTGTAGGTAACTGGGTATTCAAAAAGGGTTTTCAAAAGATTCATTTGTCCATATCCAAACGGACGTCTTCCTGTGAACAAACTCCCCCTGATGTCAATGAGCTATCGTTTCGGAAAGCTGGCCTAAGCCGCTGATTCTCTTGAACCTGCTTAGGTAATGGTCGTTGGCCTCCCTTCCCTAAAATCATGTTCCGTGTCCAAATTTAATCCTCCGTTTACCTGTGTACGGAATTGTGAGGTTTATCATGATCATTCCTCACACTGAAAACATACTCCCCCTATGAAACAAGCCGTGCCGTATTACCGCGTATCAACCGAACGCCAGGGCGTGAGCGGCCTTGGCCTCGAGGCTCAGCGAAAAGCCGTGCGCGAGTTTGCAAAAGCGAACGGATTTACCCTGCAACAGGAATTCACCGAAGTGGAAAGCGGCAAGCGCAGCAAGCGGCCTATTCTACAAAAAGCCCTTGCCTATTGCAAAGAGAATAAAGCCACGCTGCTGATCGCGAAGCTGGACAGGCTCGGACGCAATGTGGCGTTTATCTCGGCATTGATGGAATCGCAGGTTGATTTTATCGCCGTGGATAATCCGCATGCCAATAAGCTTATCGTGCATATCATGGCCGCTTTTGCCGAACATGAACGGGATATGATCAGCGAGCGGACACGGAGTGCCCTGCAGATGGCCAAACGGCGCGGGGTAAAACTGGGGGAACATGGCAAGAATGTTCTGTCGAAGAAGAACAAACAGGCCTCCATTGCCTTTGCCCGTAAGATGAAACCAATCATCGGTAAACTAACCCGCGAAGGCTTTGATACGATACGCGAGATCACGGCACGGCTCAATGAACTTAACGTGCCGACCTTTTCAGGCGAGGGAAGATGGCATGTGAACACGGTGCATCGCTTGCTGAAACAGATAGAGACATTGAAGAGGTAAAAAACAATAATAAAATAAATCAATTCACCATGAAACGAGTAATCATCCTGTCCCTGATAGCTCTTGCTATCACTGCTATTACAAAAGCGCAAACCAAAACACTGCCGACACCTGGCACATTGAATGAAGTCAGTTATTACAACAAAAGCGGCAATAACCTTGTGTCGTTGGAGAAAGGCAAGGCCGATTTTGTGACCAAAGCCAAAGGCTTCGGATTCGGCGGGGCTGCGACCAATTATGAACTACAAGGCGATAAATCACCGATCCGCATAGCCGCCGGTGATTCCATAAGTTTTATCGTCTCAATGGCCGAAGGAACGGGCGACCCGAGTGCCTGGTACATCCTGTTCAAGAGCGATGTGAAAAAGAACAAGCGTATCGCCAATTACGTGAACACGAAAGTCTATGGTGGCAAATCCGGCTCCGGCGATGGCATTATCGCTTACACGGTGCGTTCCCTCGGCAATCATGTCTTTGAAATCACCCCCTCAGTTAAACTTGAAAAGGGCGAGTATTTTTTTGTCAATCAGGGAACATCGCTCAGCTATGGCGGCAAAGGTGTGACTGCTTTTGCTTTCGGCATTGATTAAACCCATTCAGTAAAATCTAAACCAAAAATAATTATCGTATGAATGAAATTATTATCGGCCTTGTGATCCTGGCCGCATTCGCCGCCTATACCGTGTACAGGCGTTTCAAATCCGGAACATTTACCGCCAATGATACCATGTTTTCACAAGCAGGGGTCACTGTGTATTTTCAGAAGCAAAAGATCAGTTACAAAGGCCGCGACTATAGCATCAATGCGGTGACCAATGTGCGCACCGAAACACCGCCGCGCAATCAGACCATGGCCTATGATTGCGTGATCAGCATCAGTGATTTTCAAACTCCGGAAATCCGCTTGCGTTTCGTAAATCGCAGTCAGGCCAACAAGTTCATGCAACGCCTCTGTACCGCCATTGAAAAAGCGGGCGGTCCTTCCTATACCTGAACCTTATTCCGAATAAATAATAAACTTTGTTCTGAAACAACAAAATACACTTGTTTAACAATTCAAAAGCATCGGAGACCCCGGTGCTTTTTACTTCTATCTATGTCTCACTATATTTTTCACTGATCGTTTAACTAAGCCTTAATACAGCTTCAAGTGCTTCATCGACATCTTTGTGAATAAAATTCGCTTGATAACCGATAGTAGTTGTTACAGAGGAATGTCTATATAGTTTTTGTAGCATTTGAATTGGAATCCTGTCGCCAGAAATATTGCCAAATGTATGTCGCGCTATATGCATGGTTAGTGGCTTCGTGATTTCTGCTTTCGGGGCTACATTCTTTCGCAAACATTTATCTATTCGACTTGTGGCAAAAGCAATAGTCCTTTGAGTAATAAACCTATCGTCAAGGCTTTCTAGTCTTTTTAATTCTGGGAATATTAGATCGTCTTTGTTTTCTCTGAATTGAGAATAATAGTTTAAAATTCTTTCGGTTTTTTCAGGGACTTTCAATGATCCTCCCTTGTTGTTCTTACCCATTGAATAGTGCAAGCGGTTATTATGAAAGTCACTAAACCGCAAGCGTAAAAGGTCTGATACCCGCATCCCTGCGAAGTAATAAGAAAACAACCAGAGATTACGGCAATGGTCGTCGTAATTATCTGCTAAGTCAACATCTTCAATTTGTTTCACTTCGTCTATGGTCAGACCGACTTTTAAGCTATCTGGAAATTTGATTTTTACCTTACCCTTTCCAAAAGGATAGTGCTTTGGGTCAACAATATTTTCTTTTATTGCCCGGGAAAAGATAGATCGAATTACTACTAGGTGATTGATGATCGTCCTTTCGCTTATATTATGAGTGCCTTTTAGATATATCTTGAAGCGATCAAGAAGAGCGATCGTTACATCTGAAAAAGCGATGTCTTGATTATCTAAAAACTCCCTGAAGTGCTTTAATCGTGGCTTGTCCGCCGTATATTGATTATACTTTCCAGACGCCTTTAAATTGTTCAGGAATAAATCAGCCTGGGAAAAGAAAGTAACCCCGCCTTTAGGCTTAACCCTTTGTTTGACGGCTCGGGATGAGGCTTCACCAAGTTCAAGGGAATGATCGCTTGCTTCAGTTCTTTTTTTTAAGAGAAATGCGTTAAGGCGTTTGCTATTAGGGTGTGAAGACTTGACTGTTTGGGCTTTCTTATCCCACTCACTATCTTTAATACTGTAACCCAAGTATACATACGACGAGCGGCGATCTTTAGTAATACGCAGAGCCAACGGGTGAACGGGCGGGTAGTTGCCGTTCTTGTCTTTCTTTCTTCTCAACACGATTTTGATGGACACCATAAAACTCCTTGGTACAACATAGGTACAACATTTTGTGAATTGTTATGTTTTTTGATGGTGTTATTTTATCATCAAACTGTTGAATGTCAATATATTCCTATCATATTAGACCATATGACACCAGATGGTGCAGGACTGAAAATCCTTGTGTCGGCGGTTCGATCCCGCCCCACACCACGAAAAGATCATCTTACGATGATCTTTTTTTTCGCCCAGGAATACGCTGTATTGGTATTGCTGCGAAGGACTTTGACTTTACAGTTTGAACCAATTTTTACAGCGAAGT
>JBDHXS010000192.1:0-10331 GCA_039810845.1 Runella sp.
GTGTGGGTGGACAAATGGATTTTATGCGGGGAGCGGCGTTAAGTCAGGGTGGAAAACCCATTATTGCCCTGCCATCGCGGACTCAAAAAGGCGTATCACGCATTGTTCCTTTCCTCAAACAAGGAGCAGGTGTGGTCACGACCCGCGCCCATGCTCACTACATCATTACGGAATACGGTTCGGCCTTTTTGTTTGGCAAAAACCTTCGTCAGCGTGCCAAAGCGCTCATCGACATTGCCCATCCCGACGACCGCGAAGGGCTTGAAAAAGCCTGTTTTGAACGGTTTAAAGCACTGTAAATAGGTGAATCGGGTTACTCTTCGCTCAAGGAGTACATTGTCGTAGAACAACACACTCCGCTCGTTGAGTCTTGGTACCAATTGGAAGAAAATACCTGGCAAAAAACGGCCGCGCAGGGAACGGATGGTCTCTTGTCGATTCGTTCGCTAGGCATCACGTTGCGTTTGGATGAGGTTTACGAACATATTGATTTTTAAATTTTCTGTAAAAAAGACTTCAATTGCGCAATTTCCTGGTCGTTGATAGCGGGAAAATTAGCGATTCGGAAGGTATTATTTTTCCATTCGCCGTAGCCGTTGCCCAAGGTAATTCCTGCCAAAGTCGCTTCTTTTTTAAGCGCAGCAATCGCTTGTGGCTCTCCTTTGACTGCAATAACCGTATCCGAACGAGTGGCTGAATTTTGTACCAAAGGCTGCCAATCTGTTTCATTTTCCAGAAAATTATACCAAGACTTCGCTCGCGTCTCGCTCCTCGCTCCTATTTCCTGTATATTTTCTACTTGCTCCATCACTCGCATCAACAAATACACGCCAAGCGTATTTGGCGTATAATGAGTTTGGTACTTTTCAAAGTTTTCGTGCACAAACAATAAACTGTTGTAGCGCAAAATATCATTGACTTGGCGCGCTTTTTCAAGGGCTTTGGGCGAACATACCATCACCCCCATGCCTGCGGGCAAACCAAAGCATTTTTGCACCGACGCAAACCACACATCGCCGAGCGTCCAATCAAGGGCAACTCCTCCCATCGACGAAGTAGCATCAATGGCGATGAGCGCGGGTGTCAACGAGCGAATTTCAGCCAATTCTTGCATCCGAATTTGGGTACCATTGGAGGTTTCGCTGTGGGTCAGGCACAAGACCTCATAGTCGCTCAGACGCTGACGATTGAAAGCCACACGCTCCTCCCCTTCTTGAAACAAATGAAACGGCAAGGTTTGATTGACTGGGAATAACGAGCCTGACGTTTGGGGTACGATGTGGGTGGCGTAGCTAAACCATTTCTTCCCGAAAGCGCCGTTGTAATGGTGGGCACTGTGCTGCTGTGTCAACGACTGCGCCACTATTTCCCACGCCTCCGTGGCGGACGACACCAAGTAAATGGAGTAATCGGCGGGAATAGCCAATTTTTCGTGCATCAACCGCAACGTTTCTTTCAGCACGTCCATAAATCCTTGGCTGCGGTGGTTCATGCTCAGAATTCCCGAACGGTAGGCATCCTGCAAGTACTGCTCGACTTGAGGATAGATTTTGGATGGACCAGGGTAGAAAGTTATCATATAAAATACCGAACAGCTAATTCGTAGCCTTTGAGCCCTAAGCCTACAATGACTCCTTTCACTCTGCTGCTGAGGTAGCTGTGGTGACGGAAAGCTTCGCGGGCGTGTACATTGGAAATGTGAACTTCGACCGAAGGTGTTGTGACCGCCGAAAGGGCATCGGCAATAGCCACGGAAGTATGCGTATAAGCGCCCGCATTAAGCACAATGCCATCAAAAGAAAAGCCTACTTCGTGGATTTTGTCGATGAGTGCCCCTTCATGATTGGATTGAAAATAGTGAAGTTCTACTTCAGAGAAAACAGATTGCAGCGTTTGAAAATAATCTTCAAAAGTCTGACTACCATAAATAGTAGGTTCGCGCTTGCCCAACAGGTTCAAATTAGGGCCATTGATAATCAATATTTTTTTCACAGAAATGTCGTTTTAAGCTTCTACTGCAATATTACGACCTTCTTGTGGAATTTAGCTGTGACAGACCTTTTTTGTAACCTACCTGTTTTGAATACAGCCTTCTGAAGCCACTTACAAAATCCGATAAAAACTATAAGTAACACCCGAAAAATCGGCTTCTCCTACCCCAACAGCCAGTGTATGATTGAGATAGCTATATTTTTCGGAGGAAGTCTCAAAAAAAGGTGCAATCCGAAAATAATACTCCTGCCAATCTACCATCTCACCCGCTGTTAACCTTTTTTCTAAAGTAGGGGTATGATGGAGAATCCCTTGGTAAGTGACATAAATCAGCGCATCATCATTGGTTCTTACGGTTAAACGAACATCCAACCTGGCAGTCCCATCAGGGCGGATTAGAAACCCATCACCTCCTCCTGGTAAAATTTGTCCTTCAATATTTAATCCTTTTACATAACCACCCGTAATGTGGTAAATACGGCGATGTCCATAAGGTGTATCTCCGATAACTTGCATAGAAAGTTCGGCTCTTACTTCCATTAAAAATTCAGAATTAAGGCTTCTAAGTAAGGTATTTAGTGGGTTTTCCATGTTGAAATAGTAAGATTGTTAATTGCCAAACTCCCCCTTTTTCTTCTCGCGATGGTCACCTCAAAGCCGTCCGTCATTCGTATTTGAAATTTAACCACTCCACTTATATGATAGCGATTAAGTAGGTATCGTTTGTGAATGCGTATAAATGAATCAGATAAGAGTGCTTCATAAAAACCTAAGTTTTGACAAGTCAAGATTCGACGCCCATCGGTGAGTACAAAACGCGTATAATTACGGTCGCCTTCCAGTCGGATAATTTTGTTGATAGGTAAGTGGATTTGCCCCCGCATAATACTGATTACGGAAGAAGAAGAAAGCTGCAATGGAACAGTGAGCGATACATCAGGGAGTTGTGGATGTTGGGTCATAAATGACATAGGATTAAGATGTTTGGGTACCAAAACTCTCATTTTTCGCTACTTGCTCTGCCCCCCAATTTGGGTAGTCTTTACAATCTTTCTATCTGGACAAATTTCAGCAAAGTGCTTAAATAAATTTTTCATGGTATCCCATGATATTGTATCATGGGATACCATGATTTTTTAAGTTTAAAGGCACTCTTTCTGAGTATATCCAGTCGTTAGAAGGCATGTAAAGAATCACATGAGAAGAGAGGTAATTAAGCCAAAATAACAAATACCAGCAATTCAGGTTGGCTGACAAAGAAATTAGCTTTTCAGTGGCAAATCATCATTTAGCAAACTTTCCTTGTAATTTTGGGGTTAATTCAGAACCAACCAATTCAAAATAGTTAATAATTTAGCCGAAAATTAGAAAGCGAATCTTGCGTAAACTTCAAATGGACGGACAAAGATTAACGGATAACGTAAACCCATGGGTGACCTAACTATAAATAAAGAGAAAATCCTCCAAGCACTTAGTACCGTTCAAGAGCCTGATTTGAAGAAAGATCTTGTAACACTTGGAATGATACGCGATGTAGAAACAGGACTTGATTCGGTGAGTTTTACTGTCGTACTTACTACGCCAGCCTGCCCCCTCAAAGAGCTTATTCGGAAAGATTGTACCAATGCCATCCACAAATTTTTTGGTGAACATATCCGCGTCAATGTCAATCTTACTGCCGACGTAACCACGAGCCGTACGGGTGGCCCCGTAGTGCCGCAAGTGAAAAACATCATTGCGGTGGCATCGGGAAAAGGAGGCGTTGGAAAATCAACAGTAACGGCCAATCTCGCCATGGCGCTTTCTCGCTCAGGAGCGAAAGTAGGCATTTTGGATGCTGATATTTATGGACCTTCAATTCCAGTCATGTTTGGCGCTGAGGATATGCAACCCCGCATTGCGACACGTGATGGACGTAATATGATGGTTCCTATCCAACAGTGGGGCATTAAATTGATTTCGATGGGTTTTCTTGTACCAGCCGATAGTGCTACGGTTTGGCGTGGGCCTATGGCAAGTACGGCGCTCCGTCAGCTCATTGGTGATGTAGAATGGGGTGAGTTAGATTATTTACTCATTGATTTACCTCCAGGTACCAGCGATATTCACCTTACACTCGTTCAGGCGTTGCCCGTCACAGGTGCTGTGATTGTAACTACTCCCCAAAAAGTGGCTTTAGCCGATGCCATCAAAGGATTAGCGATGTTTAGGCAGCCACAGATCAATGTTCCAGTGTTAGGAATTGTAGAGAATATGGCCTATTTTACGCCAGTCGAACTACCCAACAACAAGTATTATCTGTTTGGAAAGGACGGAGGAAAACAACTGGCCGAGAAGTTTGATGTACCTGTTTTAGGCCAAATTCCATTGGTTCAAGGTATCCGCGAAGGAGGCGACGAAGGGCGTCCTGCCTACTTGGGCAATGATACTATCACTCAAGAAGCCTTTCAAGAAGCAGCCGAAAATTTGGCCCAACAAGTAGCCATTCGCAACGCGACTTTGGCCAAAACTAAGCAGGTAGAGATTAGGGTGTAACAGTTTGCAGTAGGCAGTTTACAGTAAAAATAAGAATTCCAAAAGCAGTGTCAACTGTAAACTCGTGCAAACTGTAAACTCGTGCAAACTGTAAACTGCCCACTACTTGACTGTAAACTTAAAAATTAGCAACTTAGCGCATTATTTCAACTATATAATGGAAACTTTCATCGAAGATTCACTCAAAACACGCGTTGATAAGGCCCTCAACGGTATCCGCCCGTATCTGGAAGCTGATGGTGGCAATGTGATTATCAAAGAAATCACAGATGACATGACAGTAATACTCGAACTCTTGGGGTCTTGTAGCTCATGCCCTATGTCTTCTATGACTTTTAAGGCTGGGCTGGAAGAAGCTATTTTGAAATCAGTGCCTGAAATCAAAAAAGTAGTAGCTGTAAATCTTACACCTGCCTTTTAAGAAACCTTGTCAAAGATTCAGAATGGTGTCTTCCTCTTTAACAAAGTTTTATATTCCTATTTCCACCATTCTTTGACGGGAACAGTATTTTCTATTTCCACCTTTTCACCAATCATCGGGGTTGTGATGGCTTAATTCAACTCTTTTGATTTCTTTAGTACTCGCTCAATAGGTTCAGTCCAAGGATGCAACCCTAAAGTGAATTTGCTCCAGTGAACAGGCAGCAACAATTTGGCCTTTAGTTCAACCGCAGCTTGTGCCGTTTCCTCAGGCATAAAGTGGATATATTTCCAGAATTCGTTGTATTGCCCACACTCCAAAATGGCTAAATCAAAAGGGCCATATTTTTCACCAATTTCCTTAAAATGAGTATCATATCCCGAGTCGCCTCCTACGTAAATGTTGTGATGGGGTGTTTTTAGGATAAACGATGACCAAAATGTTTGCCCTCGCTTAAATCCCCTTCCTGAAAAGTGACGAGCAGGTGCCGCTGTGATATTTAAAGTGCTATCTACTGTGGTCTTTTCCCACCAATCCAATTCCGTAATTTGCGCCTCGTCGTATCCCCAGTGTACCAAATGAGAACCTACGCCCAGCGAAGTAATTACTTTTTTAACTTTGGGTCTTAAATTTTTGACCGTTTCATAATCCAAGTGATCGTAGTGATCATGCGAAATAATGAGCAAATCCAACTCAGGGAAATCATCAAAGGAATAAACGTTGCTACCTGCGTAATTGGCTCCAAAAAAAGACACAGGTGAAGCATGACCACTAAACACAGGATCTACCAATACATTCTTGCCTTCTATTCGCATAAAATAAGAAGAATGGCCAAACCAAACCACCACGGGTTCGTCAGATTGAATATTTTTCAAGTCCGTTTTTATCGAAGGGAGCGGTTGACTGGGTTCTTTGTTTTCGACTTTTGGAATGTATGCTTTCAAGATATCCCAGTACGTAACACCTTCGGCCAAGTCAGGGGTAAAGTGCTGATTTTTAAACGCTCCATTTTGATAATGTGGCGACTTTTGAATTCTTTCCAGGCTTTTTCCTGATGGATTACGTCCAAATTGCGGCTGTTGCATAAACAAATAGCCACCCAACGAGAGCACAATCAGGGTAATAAAGAGGATAATCATTGTTTTTTTTATTTTGCGAAACATGAGCTGCCTTTTTAGGTGGAGTCATTGATTTCTACATAATTGAATGACTCCCAACAAAGTTCATCGCAAATACGCTTTTTCAATGAATCCAATCTTTCAGCAATCCTTTGTGGTCGTTTTGAAGAAGTAGTTCAAACAAACGAACCGTAGCCGCAGCATCACCCATAGCGCGGTGGTGGTTGGTGTGTTGAATTTGCAAATCGCGACAAATATTGCCCAAGCTATACGACTTATAGCCAGGAAAAATCTTGCGACTCAATCGCACAGTACAGAGGGTATCGCGGTTGAAATACGTATCGAGACGGTCAAATTCTCGCTTTACAAAACCGTAATCAAACGTGACGTTGTGCGCCACAAAGGCAGCATTGTAGGTCATACGGTGGACTTCATCCGCGATTTCTTCAAACGTAGGAGCATCTTTAACCATCTGATTATCAATGCCCGTGAGTTGGGTAATAAACGCTGGTATCCAGCACTGTGGATTGATGAGGGTTTGGTAAGAATCAATAACCTGCCGCCCGTCATGACGGACGATAGCGATTTCAGTAATACGACTCGTGGCATACGTACCACCTGTGGTTTCAATATCTACAATAGCAAACATGAATAAGTAATCTATTTTGCAAAATACGGGAAATTTCGCGCAGAAGATGTAAACAATTTGAAGCCATCCAACAAGCTGCTTAGGTGATTAACGCCCGCAAATTTCTCGAAAATCACAGTATTGGCAGGCCATAAGATGATCGGTTTTACGAAAAGGCTCATCGGGATTGAGGAGTTTGTCAGTTATAAATGATTGAATGTATTTCTCTGAATTTATTACATAAGATTCAGCATCAGTATTTTCGTCAAATCGCAAAGGATTCTGGATAAAACCTCGTTTGATATTTCGTAAAGAATAAAAACCTGACGTTACCTCATAATTATCCAAATGAAATTCTTTATCCCGCAAACGCAAGCCTCGCTCACGAAGCATTTGTTTGTAAATCAAGTATTGATACAGCCACAATTGCCTGATTTTTTCGTGGTTGGAGTTATTGCCAGAAGCCATAATGTTCTCCAGTTTTTCGGGCGTAACTTTGGGAAGCTGTTCTATTTTCCCTGTTTTGTAGTCGGCTACACGGATAGTATTACCCAATAATTCTACACGATCAATTTTTCCAGCTACTTTCACTGTTAATACTTCCTCCCCGAGAAGTATATCCATGGCTGCTGTTAGTTTTTGTTCGGTGGCGAGTACAATCAATCCTTCGTCGTGCTTACGTTGTTCGCGCAGAAAATCCACAACCGTTTGTTCTGCTACTTGGTACAACAAACGGTTGATGCCCGATTCAGCATCATAGCCCCTAAACATCTTTTCAAATTCTTCGCGCAAGATTACTTTTACTTGTTCGTCACTAATGGATTCATTTTCCATTAAGTATTCGATGTCAATGCGTTCCAGCACCTTATGAATCCACGACCCAAAATCAGCCGCTCCCATGCGTTCTTCTACTTCTTCATCCTCAGCTACTCCTGCCACACGACTGAAATAATACTGAAGCGAGCATTTTAAATATTGGTTGAGGTGAGTCGCGTAAAGACCATCCTTGACCAAAGTTGCCCGTAAAAAGACCAGTATTTCGGGCGTTTTGGGAACTGTCCAGTCGGTTGTAGATGATTGTTTTTGGTTTACAGTTGCGGATTCTGGGTTTACTTTTTCGGGGGTGGATTCGTTGCTAACTGCTAACTGCTCACTGTCAACTGCCAACTGTGGACTCTCATGAAACATCACAACGTGTTCCTGAAACTTAATCAATCCATTAGCTTTTGGCACAAGCTCGTGTTCTAACTGTAAAATAAATCGGCTTTTTTCGCCTCCATTATAGGTATTTGGATCAGTGACATATACAAGATGAACATCGTGGGCGCGCTGAAGCAGGCGATAAAAATGATACGACATCGCTGCATCTTGGTCACTATACACAGGCAGTCCTGCCTCGCGAGCGATATCCCAAGGAATGAGCGAATTCTGACGTTTGGTAGCAGGGAATACGCCTTCATTCATCGAGAGAATTATAATCCGTTCAAAGTCCAAAGCTCGGGTTTCGAGCATCCCAATGATCTGTAATGGGCTAACGGGTTCGCCACTAAAAGGGATACGGGTTTGGCGAATAAGTTCGTATAAAAATGCCTTAAAAGTGTGAAGGTTCAGTTTTTCAACGTGTTCGTTGTTCAAAGTACTTTCAAGTTGTTTGAGCAGGGTATAAAATAAATACAAATATTCTGTTTCAATGGCATTTTGGGTATCTTTATATACCTCACGGAGCAAATCAATGAGGGTGTATAATGCCTTGATAACTGTATGTGGATTATCGTCCCAGCGGGTGAAAAGGGCTTTAAAAAGGGGATGATTTCCACCCCACTCAAACAACTGTTTGGGGTCGAGATAAACGAGGTTACGTTGCTGTATTTCACGGATAGTAGTTTGAATAATGCTGGACGCAGTGCTATCACGGTGCTGTAACGCCAAGAATTCATAACGTCGAATAAAGGGATGGTTCAGAACCTTTTGAACGGTACGGTGATTGAACTTCGGAATTTTGATACTGCGTCCGTCTTTAGAACGAAACTCTGCCATTGTAAACTGAAGTTCAAACAAAGAGTCAACCAAAGTGAATAGCAACGAATTACGGAGTGTTAGCCCCATCGTTACGTTCAAATCTGTGATTGCTTCATCTAAGCCATTGAGCATCGGAACGAGTAGGTTTTCATCAGCCAACACAATTCCTACGGGGCGCTTTTCAGTACCACCCTGTTCATCAGCGCACCATTGTCGGTAGAGTTCACCTGCTACTTTTGCTTGCATGGAGGCGTTGGGAACGGCATATACGTGAATATCTTTGGGTGTACCCAGCAAATGATTTTCAGTCCATTTCCATTCGCCCGACCAAGCAGCTTCGCGGTATTTGCGCAACGACTTCCCCCCTTCTGCATAAGGATTTTCGCGCATGTAATAGAAATCGCTATCCCAGAGAATTTCAGCACGTTTGGCCTTAATGAGGGTTCTAACAATCCTCTCTTCGGCAGCACTTAGCGCATTGAAACCGATAAAATAGTAGTGAGGATTGAGAAGTGAGCAGCCGCCGCTGCGGGAGTGAGGAGTAGGTAGTGAGGAGTGAGAAGGGGGAGTTGTATCTTCTGCGCCAACTGCCCCCTGTTGACCGTTGACTGCCGACTGCCGACTGCCGACTGCCGACTGCGCCGCATCGGCGTACCGGTCTGCGGACTGCGCGTCTGCCAACAAAAGCTCAAACACATTTTCAGCTAGTTGCCGATAGGCCATGCCACGGTAGGCACGGTGTCGGGACTGAAGATCTTGCCTGAAAAGCTGATAAACCTGTTGCAGATTTGAAAATAGTTCAAAATACCCTTTGATACGCTCAGATTCTGCCGAAACACGACTTTTAGGCCAATCTACCTGCCAACGTTCGATGGCTTTGGCTTCGGTAATATAATTGAACAGATAATCAGGATCAACGAGGAATTGGTCAATTTGGTCAAAATCGCGCAGTAACATTGTTCCCCATTGCAAGTAGCGATCGAAAGTGATGTTTTTATCAACTTGTTTGAAAATATCGTACAGTTCAAACAGCAAACTAACATTATCAGAAATCTCGACTCCACATCGTTGGGAAACAAAATCGTCAATAGCCACCACTTCGGGGGCTAAAAAAGGTTGGTCAGAACACTGTGCCAAGGCTCGTTTAAAAAAGTAGCCCGCACGCCGCGTTGGAACAATGATGGATAATTGCTCAAGTTGCAGAATGTCAGGGTGTTTAAAAAAAATATACCGAGCGGATTTTTCTAAGAATGTTTCAACCATGCTTATTTTTACTTAATTTCTTTGACCGTAAGTAGTAGGTTTTCGTCTAATATTATTCATAATTCGTCGCTAAATTGCAAAGTTATAGCCATCATTATGATTTTTATTGTCTTTTTTGGGGTGTTATTTTTAATCGTTTTTTAATTTCATAAGCAACTTTTGTAATTTCGTGGCAACTTTTTGTAAAGTTAGTTAGTTTTACTAAAGTTAATGAAGAACACCATTTTGTTCAACTAAAAACCAAACTAAATCGTATGCGTAAAATTCTACTAGCAAGCATTAGCTTGTTATTGGCTGTTTGTGTTCAGCTTCGGGCACAAGAGCGAACCGTCACTGGAACTGTAACCAGCAGTGA